>WFUQ01000249.1 GCA_015484935.1 Gammaproteobacteria bacterium | reverse complement strand
CTTTTGAGCCTGTCGAATGGTTAGTCGATCGCTTTGTGCTGGTGGAGTCACATACCCATCGTGATGGGGTGAGGTATCGGGTGTTGCAGGAAATTTTGTTCTCCTGATCATCTGGCTTTCACTGGACTAATTCTTGCGCACAATTGATTTAAGTCATCGCTTGTCCATATCGCTCATGTATAAATGGGGGTATCAAGCGTACTTAACAGGGAATCCGATCATGCAAAACTCATCCGCAGATGCCTTGGCCGAGTTATCGGCGCACCGTGATGAACCGGCGCTGGCCTCGATCAAAGAGATAGAGAAACTGGGCAAGAAAGAGATCTTTTCTGATGCCAATTACCCTTACCCGGACAAGATGGCGGGTAAGGAATACGAAGCTATCAAGCAGCAGTTGCAGATAGAGCTGCTGAAGATGCAGAACTGGGTGAAAGAGACCGGGCAACGTATCGTTGTGATCTGCGAAGGACGTGATGCGGCGGGTAAGGGTGGCACTATAAAACGATTTATGGAACACATGAACCCTCGTGGTGCACGCGTGGTCGCGTTGGAAAAATCCAGCGATGAAGAAGTCGGCCAGTGGTATTTCCAGCGTTATATCAAGCATCTTCCTACTGCGGGTGAGATCGTGTTCTTCGACCGTTCCTGGTACAACCGGGCCGGTGTCGAGCGGGTGATGGGTTTCTGTACGCCTGCTGAGTATCTGGAATTCATGCGTCAGGCACCTGAAGTCGAGCGCATGCTGGTGCGTAGCGGCATAAGGCTCTACAAACTGTGGTTTTCGGTGAGCAGGAACGAGCAGTTCAGGCGCTTTCAGGCACGCAAGAGTGACCCGTTGAAACAGTGGAAACTCAGTCCTATTGACCTGGCATCACTGGATAAATGGCAGAGTTACACCGAAGCGAAGGAAGCCATGTTCTTCTACACCGATACCGCCGATGCCCCGTGGACGGTGGTCAAGTCAGACTGCAAGAAACGCGCACGTATCAATGCCATGAAGTTCGTGCTCAATGATCTGGATTACCTGAATAAAAGTGTCGATGTGGTGTCACCGCCGGATGAATTGATCGTCGGATCTGCCAAGAACATCTACGAGAAAGGTGAGCATTATCTTGAGCAGAGCCCACTCGAACCGGGCAAAGACAAGAAGTCTCGGAGGAAATAGTCATGCAGCAATCACGTCATGCCAATGAGATGGCCCAGCGGTTTCGCGAGATGGTCGAGAGTACAGGTGATAGTTTGAACGAAAAGCACTATGACGAACTCAGGTTAATCATCGAATCCGGTCTGGATGCCGCGCTGGTCGAAGCCATGGAAAAGATAGCCGGGCGGCTGGAAGAGGTGGCGCACGAGATCAAACACAGTGCCGAGACGGTAAACTAGTTCCGCCCACTGTATGCACGGTTCGCGGCTGAAGCCGCTCCTACCGGTATAGCGTAAGTGGCTGGCATAAGATACAACGGCTGCCGCGTGCTAACGGGTCAACGCCTCTCCCAGATCATTCAGGTCTGCTTCCGGATAGACCAGCACCGCGTGGATAGAAAATAACGCAGTCAGTTTTTCGATATATTGCTGTTCGGATTTATCGACGATGACCACGACTTTTGTGTCTGGCGAATATTTCTGCAGGCTGTACAACATCACATCCAGGTTCGATACCGTCACCCCCGCATAGTCATTGCCATAGCCATAAGCGAACTCGCATACGATGTAATCGAACCGTGTGGTTTTGATCTTGCTGATGGCCTTGCGCATCGAACTGACCCGGGTTTCGCTGTATTTCAGCTGTTGATACAGCGGTGCGCAGTTGGGTGACATGCTGGTTTCGATGATGGAGAGAACATTCATATTTAATCAATTTTAACGGGTTTGGCTTGTAAAGATTTGATTCACCTAGAGTTGCCTGAAATCAAAAACCTGAAGTGAATTCTAGCTGTTTTTTCATCCGATAAAACGTTGTTTTTAAGGCTAGGACGACTCCATATTCTGTGTGATAATCATGCGGGTTACGCGTGCCGGGATGGCATCTGCGGACACATCTATAACAATAACATCTACAACCAATCGGGGAAAAAACAATGGATAACGATCGTAAGAAGGCACTCGCGGCTGCCTTATCACAAATAGAAAAACAGTTTGGCAAGGGATCTGTCATGCGTATGGGCGACGACGGCGCAATTCCCGATGTTGAATCTTCATCTACCGGTTCCTTGTCGCTGGACATCGCGCTGGGGATAGGTGGCCTGCCCAAAGGTCGGGTCATCGAAATCTATGGCCCGGAATCCTCTGGTAAGACCACGTTGACCCTGCACGTTATCGCAGAGATGCAGAAAGCAGGCGGCACCGCTGCATTCGTCGATGCCGAGCATGCACTCGATCCCGTCTATGCACAGAATCTGGGTGTCAACATCGATGATATGCTGGTGTCTCAGCCTGACACCGGTGAGCAGGCGCTGGAGATCACCGACATGCTGGTGCGTTCCGGGGCTGTCGATATCGTCGTGGTCGACTCGGTAGCAGCCCTGACCCCCAAAGCCGAGATCGAAGGCGATATGGGAGATTCACACATGGGACTGCAGGCTCGTCTGATGTCGCAGGCTCTGCGTAAACTGACCGGTAACATCAAACGTTCGAATACCATGGTGATCTTCATCAACCAGATCCGTATGAAGATCGGTGTCATGTTCGGTAGCCCTGAAACCACCACCGGCGGTAATGCGCTCAAATTCTACTCATCGGTACGACTGGATATCCGTCGCATCGGTGCCATCAAGAAAGGCGATGAGATCATCGGCAACGAGACCAAGGTCAAAGTAGTCAAGAACAAGGTTTCACCACCATTCAAACTGGCATTCTTCGAGATCATCTATGGTGAAGGTATCTCCAAGCTGGGTGAGCTGATCGATCTGGGTGTCGAGCATAAGCTGGTCGATAAAGCCGGTGCCTGGTACAGCTATAACGGTGACAAGATCGGTCAGGGTAAAGAGAAGGTGCGTGCCTTCCTGAAAGAGAATCCCGAGATCGCACAGGACATCGAACAGAAGCTGCGTGACAAACTGCTGGCCAAGCCGGGCAGGGTTGAAGAGGACGTCGTCGAGTCACAGGAACCGGAGCTGGAAGAGGCCTAGTTTTTCGATTAATCGAAGGCGGTGGAGTCAGATTGCGGTAGTACGTTGATATCACTAATCACTGTCGTGTGTTTGACTCCGCTCCCGTCGAGTCCCGACTCTTGAGTAGCCTCCGCTCAGTCGCCATCAGGATGCTGTCGCGTCGTGAACACTCCGCTGAGGAGCTGCGCAGCAAATTGCTGACCAAGGCACGTACCAGCGACTGGCTGGACGATACAGATGAAGCCGAAGTGGCTGAGCTCATCAGTCAGTTACAGCAGGAAGGCCTGCAGTCCGATCAGCGTTTTGCTGAATCCTATACTCACATGCGTTACAACAAGGGTTACGGTCCGGTGCGGATCGATAATGAGTTGCGCGAACGCGGTGTGTCTGAGAATATCCGCTATAGTTGTTTGCATGATTCCGGGCGCGATGCCGAACATGACTGGTCTGCTCTTATCGTGAGGGTGCGCGAGAAAAAGTTTGGTCGATCGATCCCGGACGATTACGCAGAGCGTGCGAAACAGATGCGCTTTCTGCAGTATCGAGGCTTCACCAGCGAGAAAATACGTGAGCTTTTCTAGTCGATAATTATTTTATATATTTCAATAACATAAATAGCTTACTTAAAGTAGATAATTACATGGTATCCAGCGCCGATTTACGCAAACAATTCCTTGATTACTTCGCCGGCAAGGGGCACGAAGTGGTTGCCAGTAGCTCGCTGGTGCCGGGCAATGACCCGACGCTGTTGTTCACCAACGCTGGCATGGTGCAATTCAAAGATGTGTTTCTTGGTCGCGATAAACGCAGTTATACCCGGGCCACTTCGTCCCAGCGATGCGTGCGCGCAGGTGGTAAACACAATGACCTGGAGAATGTCGGCTATACCGCACGTCACCACACCTTCTTCGAGATGCTGGGCAACTTCAGTTTCGGTGATTATTTCAAACAGGATGCCATCCAGTATGCCTGGGAATTTCTGACCGAAGTGGTCGGGCTGCCACAGGAACGGCTGTGGGTGACGGTATACGCTGATGACGATGAAGCGGCCGATATCTGGCTGAACAAGATGGGGGTCAGCGAAGACCGCTTCAGCCGCATCGGCGACAAACCCGGCAAACGATACGTGAGCGATAATTTCTGGGTGATGGGCGATACCGGTCCCTGTGGGCCATGTACGGAAATATTCTATGACCACGGTGAGGATATCTGGGGTGGCCCACCGGGTACGCCTGACGAAGATGGCGACCGTTACATCGAGATTTGGAATCTGGTGTTCATGCAATACAACCGCACGGCCGATGGCGAGATGCATGAACTGCCTGCGCCTTCGGTCGATACCGGCATGGGTCTGGAACGTCTGGCAGCGATCCTGCAGGGTGTGCACAACAATTACGATATCGATCTGTTCCAGCATCTGATAAAAGCCGCGGCCGAGGTGACCGGGACCGACGATCTGTCCAATCAGTCGCTACGTGTTATCGCAGACCATATCCGGTCTTGCGCATTTCTCATCGTCGATGGTGTTATGCCATCGAACGAAGGGCGTGGTTATGTGCTGCGAAGGATCATCCGCCGAGCCGCCCGTCACGCGCACCGATTGGGCATGAATGACCCTTTCTTCTATAAACTGGTGACACCGTTGGTAGAGCAGATGGGTGAGGCGTATCCGGAGCTGGCGAGCGCACAGAATGCGGTCGAGAGCGCCTTGAAAAAAGAAGAGTTACGCTTCGCAGAGACCCTGCACCAGGGTATGCAGATTCTGGAAAGTGACATTAAATCACTGAAAGATAAGCAGATACCCGGTGAAACCGTATTCAAGTTATACGATACCTACGGTTTTCCGGTCGATCTCACTGCCGACATCGCTCGCGAGCGTGGACTGACGATAGACG
>WFUQ01000248.1 GCA_015484935.1 Gammaproteobacteria bacterium | reverse complement strand
CATTAGCTGTAGCGAATGTGTCGTTGCCTTCGGTTTCCAGGATTGTTGCTGCCTGTGCAACTGATGCACTGACAGTCATCGCGGAAATCGCTGCGACACCCAGCCAGCACCTAGCTTTGGCTGATTTTTTATTCATTTACTCCTCCTGTGTTTGCAACAGAATCCAGTTAACTGATGACAAACAAAAAAGTTAAAAAACGTTAACAAAACAAAATGGAACTGTAATGTTAGAACATGTGTCATATAACGGATGCAACTGCCATAGGACTCAGGTGCTACTGTCTGCAATCATTATGCCAGCAAGCCACAGGCCTTGATGTGTGGGGCTTTCAGGAGGCAACCAAAATGGATCTGTATATCAAATACAGCAGACGAGGCTTGTTGTAAGGAAACTGTTACATGGCGAATGCAATTAAAGGGTAAACATGACATTAATTCATGACGCGGTGTCATAGTTATTCAAGACGAACCGGGCATTTTTCTAAAATGGCCTTTGGTAAATATAATTTACATCGTAAGCTATTGAAAAAACTTAGAAAATAGAATAATTAATTGCTAATTTTCTAATGGGTTTTTGCGTGTAATAAAAATCGACAAAAACTTGATCCAGATCAAGAAGTGGCGGGTTTTTTTGTTGTAGCGGCTAAGCGGTTATCCCTTTGATAGCTCGCGTTTTTGCCAGATGTAGTACAGCACGGGGATGACAATCAAAGAAACTAGTGGTGCGGTAATCATGCCGCCTATCATTGGCGCTGCAATTCGTCGCATGATCTCAGAGCCTGCACCAGAACCCAATAAAATTGGCAGTAAACCTGCAAATATGACAGAAACTGTCATGGCTTTTGGTCGTAACCGCAGTAATGCGCCCTCTGTTACCGCATCACGCAGTGCATGGGTGGTTCTGGGCTGTCTACGGGCGACCGCCTGATCAAGATAGACCAGCATGACTACGCCGAACTCGACAGCAACGCCAGCGACAGCGATGAACCCGACTGCAACCGCTACGGATAACTGGAAATCGAGAAGCCACAATAACCACGTACCACCCACCAATGCCAATGGTAAGGCCAGCATGACCATGAATGATTCTGTCAGGTTGCCGAAGTTGATATAGAGCAGTACCAGTATGACACCGAGTACTAACGGGATTATCACGGATAGCCGCTGACTGATCCTTTCCAGATATTCATACTGGCCAGACCAGGTTAAGGAGTAGCCTGCAGGTAGGTGGAGGGACTCTGCTATAACGGTCTGTGCTTCATCCAGCCACGAGCCTATATCACGGTCTTTTATGTTGATGTAAACCCAGCCGTTGGGGCGTGCATTTTCACTCTTGATCATCGCAGGCCCGCGCCTGATTTTAAATTCTGCAATATCGCCCAGTGCGATAAGACCACGCTCGGTCTGTACAGGAATCTGTTTTATGCGCTGTATAGAATCACGAAAGCGTCGGTCGAGCCGCATCCTTACAGGATAACGCTCCCGGCCTTCTACGGTCCACGCGACAGTCTGTCCACCCAGTGCAGTACGGACGATTTCGTGCACATCGGCAAGTTGTATCCCGAAACGGGCAGCAGATTTATGATCCATCTCTATATCTATATAACGCGCAGATTCGACTCTTTCAGAATAGGCAGATTGCGTTCCGGGAATATTGCGGACAGCTTCTTCGACCTGTATGCCGAGTTTCTCGATGATGCCAAGATCAGGGCCTGAGATCTTGATGCCGACAGGGGTCCGTATGCCGGTTGATAACATACTGGTGCGGGCTTCTATCGGCATCAACCAGCTGTTAGCAGCTAAACCCGGTACATTGACGATCCGATTGAGCTCATCTTTGATACCATCCAGTGTTTGATGTTCTCGCCACTGTTCACGTGGATGTAGCTGGATCGTAGTTTCGATCATCGTCAGGGGTGCAGGGTCGGTGGCGGTGTCTGCACGACCTATCTTGCCGAAGACATGTTTTACTTCAGGGACCTGCATGATCAGTTTATCAGTCTGCTGCAGCAGTTCAGCAGCTTTGCCGATCGAGAGGCCGGGTAAAGTGCTCGGCATATAGAGTAGATCGCCCTCGTCCAGGGTGGGCATAAATTCCACACCGAGTTTACTGTAAGGCAGAACAGCACTCACCAGCAGCAATATGGAGATTAAGATGGTGAGTATTGGTCGATTGAGCGCAGCTGTCAGGGCGGGTTTATAGATTGCTGCAAGAAAGCGGTTAAGAGGGTTGCTGGACTCTGAACGGATACCACCGCGCACCAGATAGGCAATCAGGGCGGGAACCAGAGTGATGGAGATGCCTGCTGCGGCAGCCATTGCATAGGTCTTGGTAAATGCCAGCGGAGAAAACATGCGTCCCTCTTGCGCTTCGAGGGCGAATATTGGCATAAAGCTGACCGTGATGATGATCAATGAGATGAACAATGGTCGTCCGACTTCACATAAGGCAGCAGTGATAGTTTCATTTGAAGCGAGACCCTCACGTCCCTCGAGGCGCTTATGTACATTTTCTATCATGACGATAGCGGCATCGACCATCGCACCGATAGCGATAGCGATACCACCCAGCGACATGATGTTTGCAGTAATACCCTGCAATGACATGACGATAAAAGCGGCAAGGATACCGATAGGTAATGAGAACAGTATCACCAGAGAAGAGCGTGTATGAAACAAAAACGCAGCACAGACCAGGATGACAGCGATGAACTCCTCGAGGAGGCGCGTGCTAAGTGTTTCGACAGAGCGGTTGATAAGATCTGCCCGATTATATGTTTCGACGATCTCGACACCTTCAGGCAGGGAGGGTTTCAAACGTGCGAGCTTGGCCTGTACTTTTTCGATGGTGGATAGAGCATTGGCGCCGCGTCGCATGACTACGATACCTCCAACAACCTCACCCTTACCGTCCAGTTCAGCGATACCACGTCGTGGTGCGGGCATCAGGCGAACTTCAGCGATATCGCCAACACGCGGGGTTGCGCCCTGATCCCAGTGATGCAGGAGAGGGGCACGGCGGATGTCGTCGATGTCACGCAGATAGCCGACACCACGTATAAGATATTCAGCCTCGGCGATCTCGAGCATGGAGCCACTGACTTCATTACTGGCGTCGATAAGTGCCTGCTTGATCATCTTGAAATTGACGGAATGGGCATCCAGCAGAGAAGGGTCGAGTGAGACCTCGTAAGTTTTTTCAACACCACCGATAGTTGCTACTTCAGCCACGCCTTCGATACTTGCCAGTTCGTAGCGTAGAAACCAGGTCTGTATAGCGTGGAGGTCGGCAAGGTCGTGTCGGCGTGTCGGGTCGATGATTGCGTATTGGTATACCCAGCCGACACCACTGGCATCGGGCCCGAGTACGATACGAGCATCTTTAGGTAATCGCTCACGTACCTCTGTAAGTGATTCCAGTACACGGCTGCGCGCCCAGTATGGGTCTGTACCATCATCAAAGATGATATAGATAAAGGCATCACCTGTGAAAGAGTAACCTCGCACAGCACGCGCTCCCGGTGTGCCCAACATAGCAGATGCAAGCGGGTAGGTGATCTGGTCTTCTACTACCTGTGGATCGTGACCATCATAGTGTGCACGCACGATGACCTGTACATCGGATAGATCAGGCACCGCATCGAGAGGGAGCTGTTTGAGCAGATGTATGCCTGTTGCTGTCATCAAGACAGCGATCAGCAACATGATATGTTTGTTATGAACCGACCACTCGATGATTCCGTTGATGCGCATAGTTGTGCGTTCGCTCAGTCTATCAGTCGTGAGATGCTGACAGGCGTTTAAATCCGGCCTGCAAGGTAGCTTCGGAGTCGATCAGAAATTGTCCGCGAGTGACGACGTGATCACCCTGCTCCAGACCGGATTTTATCTCAATCCATTCGTGACCTTCAAAACCGAGAGTGACATCTACTACCTCAAAGCTGTTGTTATCACGGAGACGAATGACACGCGTGTTGTTCTCATCATAGATGACGGCACTGGCCGGAACACGCAGGACTTGTTCCGAAGTGCCGGCATCGATAAAAGCGCTACCGAAAGAGCCGGGCTCAAGCAGGCCATTAGGCACTTCAACATGAAAAGCGATGGATGAGAAGAGACCGACGAAGTTATGTTTTATATCCACCACCCTGCCTGGCCATGTCCGACCGGGAAGATGTGCTACTCCGAGCATTCCTGTATTGCCTATCTTCACCCCGCGAGCGAGTCGCGAGTAACTGCGTAGTCCTACCTCCGCTATCGCTGGCGCTGTGATCTGGACGAGTTTGCTATCAGTTGTGATGTCTTTATCGGCATCGTCGATGATCCAGCTTACCTCGCCGGAAAACGGGGCGACGATCTCAAGATAGTCTGACAGAGGTTTGTCATCATTAAATCCAGCGAGTGTTTTATCCCCTGCTCCCATGGCGACAAGGCGCTTGCGTAGCTTTAACGCAGTCTGGATTTCAGCTATATCCATCGCATCTACATACGCCTTCAGCAGATCAGTATAGCCATCGACTTCGATCCTTAGCAGCACATCATCCTGTTCCACCCAGCTACCGGCGGGGGTGATCACTTCAACCAGCTTGCCTGTCACTCTACTCTTGATGGTTTTATCCTGTGCAGGTAGCACCCGATTGACGTTACCCGAACCATAGACTTGTTCTGAGACATTACCGATTTCGACATGTTGCAGACGGACGCCAAGGTTATTGACCATAGCAGGTGAGATAGATATGGCACCCTCATCATATTGTGTAGCGGTGGTTTCACGAAGTTCGAGCTGCATGCCGCAGATGGGGCATTCGCTCGCACTGTCATCGGTGATATGGGGGTGCATCGGACATACATAGGTGGGATCCGTATGTTCTGTGGCGTGTTCCAGCGCGGTCTGCTGGTTTGCTGTTTCGGCGTAGAGATGCGAGACACCCGGATGAGAGGCCAGTAGAAAAGCGAGTACAAGTGTCGATATCAACAAACCAGTTTTCATGATTCTGTATTTCATTCCGGTGATCGTATAATCAGCTTCATATCAAAGTGCTCCTGTACCAGGTAGTATCAGTGGTTAAAGCCCAATCGAGTTAAAAGGCGATGGCGAATACCTTCGTGTACTCGTACCCCTCACTCTGATATTAGTACAGGAAGACTGCGCCCGAGCCGAGCGAGCCCGCATTAGTGGTATCGCCACCGATGCCTGTCGAATCGCTGTCTTCGTTACGGGCGCTGACAGCCAATGTTGACCCGTCTGCATTCATCGCGAGCGCTGCACCGTAAAAATCGTTGTCAGCCGCATTACTGGATTTGATATAAGCCTGCTGTGTCCATGTGCTGGTCATATCGCGACTGTACACATACGCCGCCCCGGCCCCATTATTGAAGTTGATACTGTTATCGGTAGTATCACCGTTAACACCAGTGGCGTTACTCTGCTCATTGGATGCGCCCACTGCCAGTAGATCACCACTTGCGCTCAAACTGACGGCACGACCAAAACTATCACCTGCGTCTGTGTTGCCTGGTTTGATGTAGGCTTGCTGTGTCCATACAGTAGCTGTGCGTGAGAAAACAAAAGCTGCGCCTGCTTGAAGTGCAGTATCGTCAGTATCATCCCCATCGATCGTGTTGGCAATGCTGTCTTCTCCCGGTGCGCCTACCGATAGCGTATTTCCGTCTGCACTCAGGCTGACGGCTTCACCAAAATTATCACCAGGGTCCGGATTGCTGGTCTTGATGTAGGCCTGTTGGGTCCAGGCATTATTGGTGTCACGAGTGAAAACGTAGCTGGCACCTGCAT
>WFUQ01000247.1 GCA_015484935.1 Gammaproteobacteria bacterium | reverse complement strand
ATGCACACCATAATCGCTGCCATCACCGAGCAGGTTCTGAAAACCTGCCAGATCATGGGGTGTGGTGATGACCAGGATATCCCGTATGCCTGCGAGCATGAGCACTGACAGCGGGTAGTAGATCATCGGTTTGTCGTACACGGGTAACAGCTGCTTGGAGATGCCTTTGGTGACAGGGTGTAATCGCGTACCACTGCCGCCAGCCAATACGATCCCTTTCCATCTGGTCGTCATACACCCAACCCCAATCTTTGACCTTGATAGCTTCCGTCCTGCACCCGCTGCCACCAGGTCGGGTTATCCAGATACCAGTGGATTGTCTTTCTGATGCCACTACTGAACGTCTCCGAAGGCACCCATGACAGGTCATTCTTTATCTTGCTGGCATCGATGGCGTATCGCAGATCGTGACCGGGACGATCGGTGATGTGTGTTATCAGCTCTCGACTGTTGTTGCCTGCCGGTAAATCCGGCTTTAATTCATCCATGATATCGCAGATGGTCTCTATCACTTCGAGGTTGGTCATCTCATTGTGACCACCGATGTTATAGGTTTCGCCCAATTTGCCTTGCAACATAACTTTCACTAATGCACGTGCATGATCATCGACATATAACCAGTCTCGCACCTGATCGCCTTTGCCATAGACCGGCAACGCTTTACCTTGCAGGATATTGAGTATCATCAGGGGGATCAGTTTTTCAGGGAACTGGTATGGTCCGTAATTATTGGAGCAGTTGGAGATCACTACCGGGAATCCGTAAGTGCGATGCCAGGCTCTGACCAGATGATCGGAACTGGCTTTCGATGCGGAATAGGGTGAACTGGGTTCATAGGCAGTCTGCTCGGTAAACAGCGCATCGCCGAAATCGAGATCACCATAGACTTCATCTGTCGAGACATGGTGAAAACGGAAATGCGCCTGTTTGTGTGCGTCCAGCTCTTTCCAGTACGTCCTCGCAGCTTCCAGCAGGACATGTGTACCCACGATATTGGTCTGGATAAATTCTGCTGAACCATCGATAGAACGATCGACATGGGATTCTGCTGCCAGATGCATGATGGCATCTGGCTGGTATTGTGACAGCACCCGGTCCACAGCGAACGCATCGCAGATATCGACACGTTCGAAATGGTAGTTATCGTGGTCTGCTACCTCGACCAGTGACTCGGTATTGCCGGCATAGGTCAGCTTATCGAGATTCACGACGATGCAATCTGTCTGTTGTATCAGATGTCGCACGACTGCCGAGCCGATAAACCCCGCACCCCCCGTGACCAGAATTGTTTTAACCGATTCCAACGTCTCTATCCGTGTGTAAAACGCCCATTTTATCTGATTGCCTCGTGCTTTTTAACGCAACTTGCGACTATTATTGTCGATATTAACGGCGGTGCTCGAT
Source organism: Gammaproteobacteria bacterium (assembly GCA_015484935.1). Classification (GTDB taxonomy): domain Bacteria; phylum Pseudomonadota; class Gammaproteobacteria; order SZUA-229; family SZUA-229; genus S139-92. Next base: position 5,387 of record WFUQ01000247.1, on the reverse strand, counting down.
TCCACCTGAGCTATATCATATTATCCTTATATAGGTATTCCACGGTGCCCTGCCCGGTCTAAAATACATGCCATAACTTGCAGCAATATCGAAGGGAAATGCTTTGTCATGAAATATCTGGTCACACTTCTTGTCTTCATCTTCAGTCAGGCGGTTCAGGCTGATGTGCTGGTGCTGGTGCACGGCTATCTAGGTAGCGCAGACTCATGGGAGAGAAGCGGTATCAACACGATTCTGGACGAGCATGGCTGGAAACGCACCGGTCTGTTCGTCGCGGGTGGTGCGCAGCCAAAACTACTGACCACCGACAATCTGGAAGCTGACAATAATGTGTATGCGGTTAATCTGCCATCCGAGGCACCGGTCGTCGTGCAGGCGGATATGCTGCTCGGCATGTTGGCTCAGATACGGCAACTGCACGGTTCGGAAGCCATCACCATCGTGGGGCATTCGGCCGGCGGCGTGGTCGCGCGTCTGGCACTGGTTCGTGGCGGTGCGCAAAACGTCACCAGGCTGATCACCATCGCCAGTCCGCATACCGGTACGTCGCGGGCTGAACAGGCCCTCGATGTCACTGCCAATCACGGTCCGTTCAATATGGTGAAAAGTTTTTTCGGTGGTCGTGATTATGAAGCGCTGAGACATTCACGTGGTCTGTTGTTCGACCTCAGCCGTCCGCGACCCGGCAGCTTGTTGTACTGGCTGAACGTGCAGCCGCATCCTGATATCAGCTATGTCTCGGTCATCCGCACCGACCCGGTCGGTTTTGCCGGTGATGATATCGTTCCCGGTTCCAGTCAGGATATGAACAATGTGCCTGCATTGTTCGGCAAGAGCGCGGTGATGACCACGCCTGCCGGCCATACGCTGGTGGCACAAGATGGGGTGACGATTCTGGATCTGCTGAAACGTTGAATACGATTCAGTTGTTCGGCACCTGAATAAACCGCCACACGATCATCATCGCGATCAGGGTACAGGCCGAAGCGAAGCTGAACAATACCTGCGCGCCATACTGATCCCAGACAAAACCACTGACCAGACTGCCGATGGCAACACCGGCACCGTAACCGGTACTGGAATACAGCGCCTGCCCCCGCCCCTGATGACTGCCGGTAAAATATTCATGCACCAGCGCGATGCCGACCGCATGAAACACGCCGAACGAGAACGCATGGAACAGCTGTGCGATGAACAGGATGACCAGATCATCGACAAAGAACCCGATCAACAACCATCTCGCCGTGGTGAATGCCAGCGTCACCAGCAACAGTTTTCTGGCGCCGTACACCGGTAATAGTCGATGCATCACCAGAAACACGATCACCTCTGCCAGCACCCCTATCGCCCACAGGATACCCACGGTGTGCGAATCGTAACCCTGCTCTTCGAGAAAGATAGTATAGAAAGTGTAATACGGTCCGTGGCTGCAGAGCATCAATACCGTTATCGCCAGAAATGCCATCACCTTCGGTTGTTTGATCACATGCCAGATCGGTGAATGATCGCTGTGTGGTGTATTGAGTTTTTCCGGCACGGTGAAACTCGACAGCGCGATACCCGCCAGCGTGATCAACACCACCAAGGGTATGACTTCCGTGCCATAGGAATTCAACAGGTCACCCATGAGCACCACGATCAGGATAAAACCCAGCGACCCCCACAGGCGTATCATGCTGTAACGGTGTGAATCTTCGCCCAGATGATTCAAGGTGGTCGCTTCGAACTGCGGCAAGGTCGCATTCCAGAAAAAACTGAACAACACCATGACGAACGTGATCCAGCCCAGACTGTTATCCAGCAGGATGAGGGTAAAACTCAGCAGTGCCAGTACGCTGGTGATACGGATGATGAAGATAGAGCGACGTGTATGGTCTGCCAGCCAGCCCCATACATAAGGCGCAAACAGTTTAGTCGCAGGCAGGATAGCAATCAGACTGCCGATGGTGAGACTGTTATAGCCGAGGTGTTTCAGATACAGGCTCCAGTACGGAACCAGCACACCCAGTGATGCGAAATAGAACAGATAGAAACCGGACAGTCGCCAGTAAGGGACAGGGTTGGATGGTTTATGCATCTTCATACTTGCCGCAACACGTTTCTCCACGTAGCGCCGCGAATCAGTACAGTCTGACAGATTCGCGGCTGAAGCCGCTACTACGGTGAATGATTAGTCGGCCGATGCCGGTATCACAGGCGTGCCGGAGATCACATCTGCATTCTGCCCCCGGTGGCGCAGCAGATGATCCAGCAGCACGATCGCCAGCTTGGCTTCGCAGATAGGTGTGGCACGGATAGCCACACAAGGATCGTGACGACCGTGCGTGACCACATCGACCGGCTTGCCGTCCACATCGACCGTGTCGCCTGACAGACGGATGCTCGAAGTCGGTTTGAAAGCGGTATGCACCACCACATCCTGGCCGGATGAAATCCCGCCCAGTACCCCACCGGCATGATTGGACTTAAAACCCTGTGGGGTCATCTCATCACGAAATTCCGTGCCCTTGGCTGCGACACAGCCGAAGCCATCACCGATCTCGACTCCCTTGGCGGCGTTGATCGACATCATGGCATGTGCCAGATCCGCATCCAGTCGGTCGAATACCGGCTCACCCAGACCAGGTGGCACGCCTTCGGCGACCACGGTGATCTTACCGCCGACGGAATTGCCTTCTTTACGCAGCGCGTCCATGTAGGCTTCCAGTTCATCAAGCTTACTGACATCGCCACAGAAAAAAGCATTATCGTTGATCACTTCACGATCCAGCATCGGCATCTCGATCGGGCCCAGCTGTGACATATAACCGTAGATGTTTATACCACAGCGGTCTTTGAGATATTTTTTAGCCACCGCACCGGCTGCCACACGCATCGCGGTCTCACGTGCCGAGGAACGGCCGCCACCACGATAATCACGCAGACCGTATTTCTGTTTATACGTGTAATCAGCATGCCCCGGTCGGAAGCGATCCATGATGTTGCCGTAATCTTTTGAACGCTGGTCGGTGTTTTCGATTAGCAATGCGATACTGGTACCGGTGGTCTTGCCTTCGAACACCCCGGCAAGGATCTTCACCTTGTCGGCTTCACGTCGCTGGGTCGTGTGGCGGGAAGTACCGGGCTTGCGACGATCGAGATCGATCTGGATGTCTTCTTCTGACAGTTCCAGTCCCGGCGGGCAGCCATCGATGATAGCGACCAGTGCGGCACCATGTGACTCACCGGCGGTGGTGACGCTGAATAATTTTCCTATCGTATTACCTGACATGCGACTGATTCTTATGGGTTGTTAGGGGAATATCTGAAGTCGATATTATCACAGCTGGAAGCTGTCGAACTGCGACTGGCACTGTTGTAACTGCTCGGCTGTGAGCGTAAAAACACCCTCGCCGCCAAATTCAAACTCCAGCCACATGAACGGTACACCTGGCAGCGCCTGCTGCAATACCGGCCAGGTATAACCGACCTCGACTACCAGTATCCCGTCATCTTTGAGGTAGTCTCGCGCCTGTCGCAGCATGGGGATGACGATATCCAGTCCCTGCTCACCGGCTGCCAGTCCCAATGCAGGCTCATGATCAAACTCGGCGTTCAGCTCCGACATCTCTTCGAGTGAAACATAAGGCGGGTTGCTGACGATCAGGTCAAACTGCTGCGCCGGTATCGCATCGAACAGATCAGACTTCAGTAACTGCAAACGGTCTTGCAGACCGTGCCGTTGCCGGTTGATCTCGGCGACATCCAGTGCATCAGCCGACAGGTCCGTCGCCACCACCCGGGCATCCGGAAAGGCACTGGCGCAAGCGATGGCGATACAGCCACTGCCGGTACACAGATCGAGTACATCATGCACCCTGTGCTCGGCTATCCAGGGTGCGAAACGATCATCGATCAGTTCAGCAAAGGGGGAACGCGGGATCAGTACACGCTCATCGACATAGAATTCCAGTCCGGCGAACCATGCTGACTGTGTGATGTAGCTGGCGGGGATGCGCTGTTCGATACGTCTGTTGTAAGCTGCCAGCACCTGCTGCTTCTCATCGTCACTGAGTACGGTATCAAATTCGTGTTGCTCGATGTCCAGTGGTCGATGCAATGCCGACAGGCACAGGAACACCGCTTCATCGAGCGCATCGGGCATGCCGTGGGTATGACACAGCTCTGCGTGTTCGAACTGTTGCGCTCCCCACAACACCATATCGCGTATAGATCGCAGTTCACTGAGCGGTTTTTCGGTTTGTCTTTGCATAGATTCCAGCCTGAGAGGGAGCATTCTAGCGGTTAATACCCCGGTCTGCATTGCTGCTGTTCAACAGCCGACCATATCTTTATAATGTGCGCTGATTTTCCAACCCCCAACTTTTTTATGCGCCTACTCATTTTCATCAGCCTGCTCATCAGTCATTCTGTGTGTTATGCAACAGGGTCGATCGATATCGACGAAGCCTGGATAGCAGAAGCGCCGCCGGTCACGAAGGTACACGCGGGTTATTTCAAGCTCAGCAATCATAGCGGGAAAGCCGTGGAACTGTCTTCGGTCACCAGCCCGGCATACCGCAAAATCGAGATACATCGCAGCACAGAGAAAGACGGTGTCGCCAGCATGCAATATCTCGCCACATTGATGATCGACGCTGGCGAGACCATACATTTTGAACCCGGTAGTTACCATCTCATGCTGTTCACTCCAGCAAAACGCTTCAGACAGGGCGATGTAATTACACTGAAATTCAATTTCAGTGATGGTTCGACTACGCTCATCGATGCTGCGGTAAAAAAACACAACGCCGCGATGCAACACCATCACCACTGACACCACCTGTCCATGTTTCTTGAAAAACTGAAGGCATATCCATTCTATTTTCTGCCTCACCATGGCATCTCGTGGTTGATGTTCAAACTGGCACGCATCACTACACCGGCGATAAAAAACTTTGCCATCCGTATCTACACCCGACTCAATCCGGTCAACATGAGCGAAGCGGTGGTCGAAGATAGATACGCCTACGAGAGTCTGAATGCATTTTTTACCCGGGCATTAAAACCTGAATGCCGGCCGTTTCATCCGGACAGTGCTGTCTGGTTATGCCCTGTCGATGGTTCGGTCAGTCAAGCAGGCGATATCGTCGATGGTCAGATCTATCAGGCAAAAGGTCACGATTTCAGTCTGCTGGAATTACTCGGCGGTGATGAACCACTGGCGCAACAGTTTCAGGATGGTCGCTTCGCCACCCTGTATCTGTCACCGCGTGATTACCATCGCATCCATATGCCTGCCACCGGCACTTTGAGATTGATGCGTTACATCCCCGGTCGATTATTCAGCGTGGCAGAGCATACCGTCAACCAGATACCCCGCCTGTTCGCACGCAACGAACGTTGTG
>WFUQ01000246.1 GCA_015484935.1 Gammaproteobacteria bacterium | reverse complement strand
CCTTTCTGTATCTCATCTTCGACATTATGCAGGTCGAAGATAGGACGCTCACCGGGATAGTGCTGGATCATGCCCGCCACTTCGGGAACGTAGTTATTGGCGAACTGCTGCATGCTGTTGAACGTCTCACGCGAATCGACTTTGATCTCTTCCAGATTCTCATCCACCATGTCACGCAATACACGCAGATATAGTGGCAGGTCACGGTGTACGATCTGACCCGCTTTCACTTTTGTTGCAGTTATCTCCTGCCAGACACGATTGAGATAACGTACATCTGCTGTGATCGCCTCGCTACTGACCGCTTCTGCAGCCGTGCGTACGATATAACCCGCATCGTTTTCAGTCTCCTCGTGTTCGAGCAGAAGATTCCGCAGACGCTCACGTTCGTCCTCGTCCTCGATACGCGCAGACACACCGATGGTATCGGTATTGGGCATGTATACCAGATAGCGTGATGGTACGGTGATATTCGTGGTCAGACGTGCTCCCTTGGTACCCATCGGATCCTTGATGACCTGTACCAGTAATTCCTGTCCATCGTGTAACACCTGTCCGATATGCCGCGTATTGCCATTCCCGTTGGGGCTGTCCCCGCTCTTGGGCGCGACATCGGAAACATGCAGGAAAGCCGCCCGTTCCAGACCAGCATCGACGAATGCGGCTTCCATACCGGGCAGCACACGTACCACCTTGCCTTTATAGACATTGCCCACCAGTCCGCGGCTACGGCTGCGTTCGATATACAGCTCATTCAACATACCGTTTTCCAGTATGGCGACACGCGTCTCCTGTGGCGTGATATTTATCAGAATCTCTTTACTCATGCTAACTCGTCATTTTTATTATTATGCTGGATATCGATACCGCATCGGCTCAACAACTGCGCGGTCTCATACAACGGCAGCCCCATCACAGAGGAGAAACTCCCGTCGATATGCCGGATAAATGCCGCTGCTCCCCCCTGGATGGCATAGGCACCGGCCTTGTCCATGGGTTCGCCGCTATCGATATAAGCCATGATCTGCTGTTCACTGACATCACCGAACTGTACCCGACTGCTGCTCAGACTCACATGCGTTTCGTCACAAAAACACACCGCCACTGCGGTATGAACAAAATGCGTCTTACCCGAGAGTCTAGTTAACATCTCGCATGCGTGGGCTGCATCCTGAGGTTTACCCAGAAGTTCTCCCTCCAGTTCGACTATAGTATCAGCACCCAGCACGGCCATAGCGGATAATTCTGCTGGCAGGATCTGTAGACACCGTTGCGCTTTTTGCGTCGCCAACCGACGTACATAATCAGTCGGCGGCTCATCACTGAGGGGGGATTCGTCGATATCGACCGGCAGGATATGGCAACCGATACCTATCTGTGACAGTAATTCCTTACGACGGGGAGATGCCGATGCCAGCACGATATCCTCACTCATCAAACACCCTCCATTTTTCAACCATAACAGATACTTACCATATGAATACAAAATATACTTTAACAGTATTACATTAACTTGACAGCCGGCATTCAGGGTATCTCGAACGGCTATTGTAATAAAATATCACGCTTCAGGCTTTTATTTCAGCTGCTTAACCATATATGTTAAGTTGAGTTTTATAAACACCTCTTATCCGGTTATTTTATGGAAACCATCGACGTTATTGCACTCACCCTGGGTGTCGCCTGGGCATCGGGCATCAACCTGTATGCCGCCATCCTGACGCTGGGCATCCTCGGTAGTGGTGGATACACCCAGCTACCTGAATCCTTGCAGGTGCTACAGGATCCACTGGTCATCGGTGCAGCCGGACTGATGTATTTCGTCGAGTTCTTCGCCGATAAAACGCCGGGCGTGGATACCGCCTGGGACACCATCCATACCTTCATCCGTATCCCTGCCGGTGCGATGCTGGCTGCCGGTGCCGCCAATGGACTTGAGATCAATCAGGCCGCTGAACTGGCGGCCGCATTGCTGGGTGGCAGTCTCGCGGCCACCAGTCACTTCACCAAATCCGGTTCGCGTATCTTGATCAACGCCTCACCCGAACCATTCAGCAACTGGACCGCTTCCATCACCGAAGACCTGGTGGTCATCGGCGGGCTGTGGGCAGCACTGAATCATCCCTGGGTATTTGTCGGTATCATCATCCTGTTCATATTGCTGGCTATATGGCTGTTACCCAAAATATGGCGTGCCATCAAGGCGCTGATCAGCAAGATCGCAGGCTGGTTCAGTGGCAAGAAGACCGAACCTATCGACCCGATAAAGATAGTGAAATTTTTTCCTGAAGAGAAGAACGATAAACTGGAATGAGCGATGGTTTTGGCTAGGCGCGATGATAAGGATGGTTATTGAGGATACTCCACGCCCGATACAACTGCTCGACGATGATGACGCGCACCAGGGGATGGGGAAATGTCAGGTCCGATAATGAGATCGTCTGTTGTGCCTGTTGCAGAAACTCACGGGTGAACCCGTCCGGCCCACCGATGACGATAG
>WFUQ01000245.1 GCA_015484935.1 Gammaproteobacteria bacterium | reverse complement strand
GCACATGACAAACGCGCCACCGACAAAGACCGGACCTGGAAACGGGATCAGGCGAGGATAATGAAACACAGTCGCTGAGGGCAAGGGTTCAGAGCCAAGTCACTATTTGTTGTTCGTACTGCCGGTCACTGTGCGACAATCGGACTCCGAATCCACATAATCAAACCCTATCAATTATCTCGACAGCTGAAAGACATGACTGAAATAAAAATTCACTGGAGCTTCTGGACGATCTGCATCGTTGCGTTGATCTGGAACGGCATGGGCTGCCTGAACTACATCATGCAGATGGATCCTGACATGCTGACCGAGTATCCGGTAGCAGCCCAGTCACTGATCGCAACCCGCCCTTCATGGGCAACCGCTGCATTTGCGATCGCTGTGTTTGGTGGTGTGCTGGCTGATGTTCTACTGATGCTAAAAAAGGCAGTCGCATTCTATCTGTTTATCGTGTCGTTGCTCGGTGTGGTCGTCACCAACATCCACACCCTGCTGGCAACCAGCGCGACAGATATCTGGGTGGGTAGCCTGATGTCACTGATCGTCTCACTATTTTTAGTCTGGTACTCTAATCTCACTCTGCGCAAGGGGTGGCTACACTAAACCGAAAAGGCCTGCAATCGGATCACATCGCATCCGGTTAGCACACTGCTACAAAGAAGATATAACGGTTTTATCTCAGGAATCATACTCCAGCAGTGTCGGCGCACTACTTGCCGATGATATAACGTTCATCATCGAAGGTAGTGACCCAGTCCTGCTTATAGACGACGAAGATACTGATGAGCATGCCGGTGATGAACATCTCGGGAAACATGAACAGCGGTGTGTACAACAAGGATTCTTCGATAAGTTTCGCATCGGGATACGCATTCACCATACTCAGTAATACGATCGACGACAGACGACTGGCCGCCACTGCTGCTCCCGCACCGAAGAATGCGACGACGAAGATAAAGATAAAATAGTTATCCGGTAAAAACCTCTGTGTCGATCTCAGAACGGCATGACTCACGAATACCGGTATCACGATACTCAAGCAACCGTTTAACCCGACACCGATCAACTCCTGATTGACCACTCCCTGCACCATCAGCTCGTTATGTTGCAACAGCACAGATGCGAGCAGGATGATAGCCAGCCCGAATATCGCCAGCGGCCAGCCGAACATCAGAGTGAACAAGGTCGCGCCCAGATGATGGAAACCCAGTCCGGGTGATATCCCGGCTTTCAAACCCCACAATATCAGCAGCAAGGTCATGGCACCGAAATAGACGTGCTGTCCCGGTGTGTTATCCAGCAGTTTCCTGAATTCGACTTTTCTCGCGGCAAACAACAGCACGATGACGAACAGGGCATTACCGATCCACAATACATATTCAGGTACCAACCACGACTGTATGTGTAAACCGATCAGCCAATTTGTGTCTATCGTCATAGTGTCGGTTTACTGCTTTCTGGCAGAGGGGATCACGGTAGTCGGAAGCCTTCTACGCAACCTTCTATTTGCCCCACAGGCACTTATCACCCATCTTTTCCATGATGGCCTGATGTGCCTGTTGCTCTTCGGCACTGGCTTGCACGATGGTCAGTGGTGCCCGGTCTCTGGCTATCTTGCCGACTCGGGTATCAGTTTCACGCGTATCTTCTATCGCTGTCTCTTCATCCAGTAACAGCGCGGACTGCCCGCCAGTCATATGCAGATACACTTCTGACAGCAGCTCAGCATCGAGTAGAGCACCATGCAGATCACGCTGTGAATTATTCACGCTGTAATGCTTACACAGGGCATCCAGATTATTCTTCTGCCCCGGTCGCATCTTGCGAGCCATCACCAGCGTATCGGTGACTGTGCAGATATCTTCGATGGTGCCGTGCTGTTTACCCGCCAGTTTGAATTCGTGGTTGAGGAAACCGACATCGAACGGAGCGTTGTGGATGATCAGTTCGGCATCTTTTAGATATTCGACAAGACCGGAGATGATGTCGTTGAACACCGGCTTGTCTGCCAGGAATTCCGGGGTGATGCCATGCACCTGTTGCGCACCTTCGTCGATATCACGTTCCGGCTGGATATACTGATGATAGTTGTTTCCGGTCAATCGTCGATCGACCAGTTCGACACAGCCGATCTCGATGATGCGATGACCCTGCGAAGGATCGAGTCCGGTGGTTTCTGTATCGAGTACGATTTTTCTCATGTGTTACCTGCTAGTGGCTCTGTGCCAGCATCTCATCTATCGCCTGATTAGCCAGTTCGTCTGCCAGTTCATTTCCGGGGTCACCCGAATGCCCTTTCACCCAGTGCCAGTCTATCTCATGTTGCTGTCGCGCTTCATCCAGTTGTTGCCAGAGCCCGGCATTTTTTACCGGCTTTTTGGCTGACGTTTTCCAGCCACGTTTTTTCCAGTCGTGTATCCACTTGGTGATGCCATCGAGCACATATTTCGAATCAGTGTAGAGCTTGATGTTGCAACCGCGTTTGAGCTCGTTGAGGCCGGAAATCACTGCCATC
>WFUQ01000244.1 GCA_015484935.1 Gammaproteobacteria bacterium | reverse complement strand
CTTTTATGGCGAGGTTATCGCTCTCGGTGGCACCTGAAGTGAAGACGATCTCACGCGGGTCTGCGCCGACCAGGTCAGCCACATGCTTGCGTGCTTCGTCGATAGCTTTCTCTGCGCTCCAGCCGTAAGCATGACTACGCGATGCCGGGTTACCGAACGTACTGTCCGGCCCCAGGTATTTCATCATTTCGGCAACCACTCGTTCGTCGCAGGGCGTGGTCGCACTGTAGTCTAAATAGATCGGAGATCGTTTCTCACTCATAGTCATATCACCTAAACATTTGCAGCCATCATCACGGCTGAGGTTTTCATTTCTGTTATGGATCTCAAAGCGGTTATAAACGCTTCGACATCCTGCATCGTATTCTGTATTCCAAAACTTACCCGTACTGCCGATAACGCCAGTGCATTATCGACCTGCATCGCCTGCAACACGTGACTGGCTTCCGCCTTGCCACTGGTACAGGCCGAACCACTGGAGACTGCAAAACCTCTGCGATCCAGTTGCATCAATAAGGTCTCGCCATCGAAACCGGCCACACCGAACTGCAAAGTGTTCGGCAGGCGCTCGACATCGCTGGCGAACACCTCGACCGCAGCCATCTGTTTCAACCCGGCCTGCAACTCGTCCCGTAACAGGCGCGTGTGTTTGCTGCGTTGTTCCAGCTGCTGTTTTGCCAACTGTGCCGCCGCACCGAAACCGACGATCGCCGCTACATTTTCGGTACCGGCACGATAACCTTTTTCCTGCGCACCACCCTGGCACTGTGCCTGTAGTGGTAATCGTTTGTCGATTATCAAGGCCCCCGCTCCCTGCGGGCCGTACAGCTTGTGTGATGACAGTGTCATCGCATGTACGCCGCTGCTGGCGAAATCGACGGCTATCTTGCCCGCGGCCTGTGACGCATCGCTGTGCAACCAGCCACCTGCTGCGTTGACGGCGGTGCTCAGGTCGCTCAGATCCTGTATCACGCCCGTCTCGTTATTCGCCATCATCACCGATACCAGACTCGCGTCCTGTACCCGTGCCTGCATCTCTGCCGGTAACAACCGCCCTCTGCTATCTACCGGCAGCATCGTCAATTCGATGCCCTGCTCTTGTGCCACCTGCTGTGCCGGCTGTATGACCGACAGATGCTCGGTAGCACCGATCGCCAGCGCACGACCCTGTGTTGCAGACATCACTCCCTTGATGACCAGATTATTCGCCTCGGTACCACCGGAGGTGAAGATCACCTGTTCCGGCTGTGAACCGACCAGCTCCGCCAGCTGCTGTCTCGCCTGCTCGATGGCATCACGTTGCAGGCGACCGAAACGGTGCAGACTCGAGGCATTGCCAGCCACCGACCCCAGATAGGGTTGCATCGTCTGTAACACGCTCTCATCCAGGGCGGTGCTCGCATTGTTATCCAGATAGGTCGCCATCGTTACGTTCTGTAGTCAAGCTCGTCGAGTGTCTGTCATGCAGCCTGATTCAGGCGACCTGGGTAGTATTATCCTGTCGCTCGGAAACCTCTCGTACCGACTCCGATGCCATGATCTCCGCCAGTGTGATGCCATCCAGAAAACTGCGTATCTCGTTGCTCAGTTCCTGCCACAGATCATGGGTCAGACACTGGTACTCACCACCACAGGAATCGGCATCTTCACACTTGGCCATCTCGCAGTTCTCATCCACCGCTGCGATGACATCCGACACGCTGATCTCCTCAGCGGCACGGTTCAGCTTATAGCCGCCACCCGGCCCACGGGTGCTGGTGACCACTTCATTCCGGCGTAATTTAGAGAACAACTGCTCGAGATAGGACAGAGAGATGTTCTGCCGCTCAGAGATACCTGCCAGCGAAACCGGGCCTTTATCCTGATGGAATGCCATATCGAGAACAGCTGTGACCGCGTAACGGCCTTTGGTAGTGAGACGCATCGATGACCTGTCTAGTGGGTTAATTCAATCAATGCGCAGATTTTACTTAATCCCGACTAAAATGGTCAAGTATATACTTGAGTAAAATGGTCAACTATTTTGGGATATACCGGATTATTGCTGGTTGCCTATCAAGGCCGCTCAGGTCTCCTGTGTCTGCTACTGTGGGGCATTCACCGCAGAGGCGCTGAGGGCGCAGAGAAAAGCAATAGAGAAAAACGATATCGTTTAGTAAAAGCGCCACTAAAAACATGGCATGCCACAACAGCCAGCAGTCCATGCAAAACCACATCAAATATCCGGGTTCGGACGTGAAACAAAGTCATGTGATAATGACGCTGGCGGGAACCTACGCACCCGCACCCCACTCCAACGCTTCACTTAATTTTGGTCAAGATAACAACATAATGCAGAACCCCGATAGTCAGCCACACTACACTACATACACCAAACCACTGCTTGTTCTTCTACTCCTGTTCACCACCCTGCCGGGACTGGTGCAGGCTGAAAGAAAAAGTTACTCAACGAAAGATTTTTCTCACTGGCTGGATGCTGCCTACATCGCGCAGGCGACTTATGAATCTGACGATGAGTTAGCTGATCTGCTGAACCAGCGCGGGTACAGCATCACCGAGTCACAGCAGATACCGGGGCTGGAAGTCGGTTACACGCTGGCGACCAACGATGCCACAAAGCGTCAGTTGCTCGCGGTTCGGGGCACTGACAACATCAAAAATATCATCGTCGATTCGGCATTCGTACTGGTGCCGGATGAACTGTCAGGTATCGATATCCATCAAGGCTTTCTGTTATCAGCACGTGATATCTACCAGCATATCCAGTCTGACATCAAACCCGGCTACACCATCGACACCGTGGGACATAGTCTGGGCGGCGCAACTGCCCTCATACTCGCTATGATGCTGGACGCACAAGGCTACCCGGTCGGCGAAGTCATCACCTTCGGGCAACCCAAGGTAACCAATATCACCGGCAGCCAGAAATTCAAACATCTGAACATCACCCGGCTGGTCACTGCCAAAGACATGGTGCCATTAGTACCGCCGGCTGATTTTATGGACCTGATGAAACTAAGCATCTTCTGGCATCAAGGCAAGGAAGTCGTCCTGTATGAAGATGATCGCTATTCGGTTTTGAGCGGGATCAGCAGCATGCGACGGACCATCGATTTTCTGAACGACATACCGAGCGAGCAACATCTGAACAATCATTTCATGACGACCTATATCCGCTTCCTCAAAGCGAAGTTACGCTCTCCCCAGGAAGTCGAATATAAAAATGATTTCAGTTTTTCTGACTGGTTCGGTTCGTCACCTGCACGCTGATTCGGATAGCAGGTGTATGCCATATCGGATGGACACCACCAACATCGATTCCCGACACAAGCATTCGAGTATGACTTTCTGAGTAGATTCTTAAAGGTCAATAGCTTTTACAGGCTTACTTCAAACCCGCTTTCAACGCATCCAGCCGAGCGGTGATCTTTTCGGACAGTTCCTGATAGCCTGCTTCAGGCATATAATGCGCCACTTCCCTGAATGCGCTGTCCGCAATATCCACGTGCATCCTCGCATTTTTCCTGTCGCCTTTAAGTGCGCATTGCACAGCAGCATTGATATGATCCCAGATGCTGCGTCTGAGCTTTTTCTCGATACCGTCATGCAGGTCTGAACCCTGTGTTCTCGCCTTGAAGTAACGGGACAGATCACTGATCTGATCTTTATCGAGCTTATGCGAACCGGACTCAGTCTTGTTTTTGTCGAAGCTCAAGGGATAAACAAAATGATCCGTCGGAGGTCCGAAAGTCGTATCGACTACATGCGCACTTTCCGGATGGGCGATGATCGGTTGTGACACGGCAGGTGACTCTTGCTGTTTTGCAACAGCGACATTATCGACGTAATCCAGTAATGACGATCTGATACTTTTGGTATGGTGTGTTTCATCGCGACCGGAATGCCGATGATAGCCATCCACACGCTTGTGCAATCGCGCCAG
>WFUQ01000243.1 GCA_015484935.1 Gammaproteobacteria bacterium | reverse complement strand
TAACCGGAGCCATCGGCATCGAGATCATCAGCGCACGCGAAGCCGATATGCACGGCACCGAGACCATCATGTACAGCAGCCTCTATACCATCGAAGAACTGTTCGAGATGATCGGCATCGCCATCTTCTGTTATGCCATATTGCGTCATATCGAAGCTGAATATGGCCATATACGGCTCAACATAGACAGCGACAAATAACTGTACTCGGCACCGCAGGTATGGAACCGGTCTGCGCCATATATGTCATACCGCATAACCACACATCACACACAGTATAGTGAAACCACCATGAAAACATTGATGTTACTGCCACTGCTCTTTTTTCTCACCTCAGCGCATGCGACAGAAAAGACCGCAATCTTTGCCGGTGGCTGCTTCTGGTGTATGGAAGTGCCGTTCGATGAGCTGGAAGGTGTCAAGGAAACCACATCCGGTTACACGGGTGGCCACGTCAAAAACCCGACATACCGGCAGGTCTCCGCTGGCAAGACAGGTCATACCGAAGCGGTGAAAGTAAGCTACGACGCAGATATCATCAGCTATGAACGATTACTCGAGATCTTCTGGAAAAACATCGACCCGACTGATGCGAGAGGACAGTTTTGTGATCATGGCAGTCAGTATCGTGCCGGAATCTTCTATCTTGATGATGAACAGAAACGATCTGCAGAGAAGTCTCTTGCAGAGCTCAAACGATCAGCGCCGTTCAAACAAGCTATCGTCACAGAGATCACCGAAGCCTCTGCATTCTACCCGGCAGAAGCCTATCACCAGAATTATTATCTGAAAAACCCCTTGCGTTACAAATTCTACCGCTATAGTTGCGGTCGTGATAATCGCTTACAGGAACTCTGGGGAGACTGAAAGCGTTCCCCACCAACTGTGACACAGCTCACAGTTCCCGGCTTCCTGCTTCCACTTCCCGCCCATCGCTACCAAAAAGTGACCTGGCGCACACTAATTTAACCCCATCGGTTTATAGTGAAATCATGTCTTTTGGGGAGGGCAGAAATGATGACTGGCAAAAACAAAACAATCGATACATTCCACGATCTACCGGACAGTGACATATTTCCTGCAAATACTACCTGGCTGGCAAGCTTAATTGGCATCATCCTGTTCGCCTTCAGCCTGTCGATCATCGCTATGCTGACATACTGATAGACATCTCCTGCATGTTATTCAACACAGGAAGGGGAACACGGAAGTAAAGGAAGCTCAAGCCGACACATGGACCATAGTTATGGATATCCTGAGCACAAGGATGCGCTCAACTTCCAGGCTAGCGTTAAGGGAAAGACGAATCATCCCCGCTCGCATTACCCACATCACATCACGCGCAAGCTCGAAATATGCGAATATATCGTCATATGTTCATGACGATAAACATATTCTTCTTATCGTGCTGCCTGACGCTGTTCAGCTGCCTGTATGCTGCCCAGGTCTCAGCCGCTGACCTCAACACGATCAAACTCGCATCTGCCCGCTTTGTTCTCGACAGCAGTGAGCAGCCCCCTGAGCCCGATGCTGACTGGCAGGCCGTCAGCCTTATCGATCGCTGGTCACCCGCACGCTACCGCCAGGCGGATACCGGCTGGTATCAGATTCCGGTAACCCTGCCCCCCTCTACAGAAAAGCGGCTGGCGATCTACCTGCCACGGTTCAATATGAATGCGGCTGTCTATCTCAACCGTCAGTTTCTTGCAGATGGCGGTTCATTCGAAGACCCTGTCTCTCGTAACTGGAACCGTCCCCTGTTTATCGAAACACCGGAAGGACTCTGGCATGAGGGAGATAACACGATACATATCCGGCTACGCTCCTACCCCGGACACGGTTATCTTGCCCCCGTTTTCGTCGGCACTGTCGCATCACTGAAACCGGAATATGAATTACGCCGCCTGTTACAGATAGACATAAGCCGTATCCTGTTACCCATCACCCTGTTCATCGGCATATTCATCTTGGCGCTGTGGCTGTATCGACGAAAAGATTCACAATATCTCTGGTTCAGTCTATCGGTTTTGATGTGGAGCCATTTCAGTGCCAATATGATCGTGGTCGATATTCCGGTCTCTGCATTTGTCTGGGAAGTGATGGCTTACGCCAGCGTCGACTGGTTCGCTGTTTTTCTTGCACTGTTCGGTCTGCGGTTTGCCGGTCACCCTTTTTCGCTTCGTGATGGCGTGTTTCTGGTCTTTGCCTTACTGGCAACACTGGCATACGCATCGACCGATCTGAATACCATAAAATCGGTAGCGCGCATATGGCACGGCGGCAGCATCCTCATTGGGACTTACGTGGTGGTGACCATGTTTCGAGACGGGTACCGAACCGGCAACCGTGACTATGCTCTGATCGCCACAGGTATGGCTGTCATCCTTGCCACCGCCGTTCATGACTGGATGTTTCAGTTCGGTTATATCAGCCTGACCGGACGGACCGGTTTTCACCTGTTACACTATAGTGCGCCGATCATCTTCGCGTTGATGGCATGGCATCTGGTAAAACGCTTCATCCGCGCACTGAACGAAGCCGAGACCCTCAATCTCGAGCTGGAACAACGCATCGAAAAAAAATCCAGAGCACTGGAAAAACATTATCAGACCATCGCGCAGATGAAGAACCGCGAACTCATCCTGCATGAACGTGAGCGGTTTTCACGTGAGATACATGATGGTATGAGCGGCAACATCGCAAACGCCATCATGATGAGTGATCTGATACAACGGGATATGCAAAATCAAAAAACCGATCAGTCAAAACAACGCTTACAGCGTCTGAAAGACCAGCTTCTTGCCAGCCTTATGGAGATGCGTAATCTCATCCTTACTATGGAAGGTGATGTTTCGACCATG
>WFUQ01000242.1 GCA_015484935.1 Gammaproteobacteria bacterium | reverse complement strand
GATGGTCTCGTACAATACTATCGCCTGTTCGTCATCGGGCAGGGTGCGATAGTCGGGTAGGGCAAAGCCTTCGGTGTACTGTTGATTCCAGAATGTACCGTATGAATAGTTGAGCGAGGCAAGCGGTTCGTGCTCGCTCATGATGTCATCGAGTATCGCCTTGTGTGGTCGACTGATACCGTCCAGGTATTGCGGGCCTTTGTCTATCTCGGTATCGCGCCATCTCATCGCAGACATGAAACCACCCAATTGATCCGCGCGGTCGATGATGCAGACCGACATGCCCTGTCTGATGAGGCCATACGCTGTCATCATGCCTTTGAAGCCGCCACCGATGATAGCAGCATCATAGTTACTATCACTCATGTTGTGGTACCTGATCGTTTGCCTGCGATGACGTTCCAGGTTTCCAGTTGCTGGCCGTGGTTTAACATGTCTGCGTCTGTCACCTTCGTCAGAGTTTGTAATGAATACTTGCGGAACAACTGGCGGATATCGTCTTCGCTGTAAAAATAGGCGGTCTTGAGGTTTTCGAATATGCCATCGGTGAAGTGTGTCCAGATATCCTGTTCGCTGTCGTAGCGACCGAAGTCTTTATGACTGTGTCCGGTGGTGAACAGACTGGACAAGATGATGCCACCCGGGTTGAGACAGTCAGCCACGCGATCATACAGTTGCATGGCAAAGGTTTTGGAGACATGACTGACAGCGAGTCGGTCGATGACGATATCGAAGCCGGTCTCCTGTAATCCAAAATCTTCGAAGTCGATCTGGCAGGTTGTTATACGTTCACTCAAGCCTTTGTCCCGGGCGCGTTGCGCGACGACATCCAGTGCTGCCTGTGAGAAGTCGGTGGCCAGTACCTGGGCATCGTTTTCAGCACAGAACAGAGCGTGGTTACCGGCGCCGCAACCCAGATCGAGAACCTTGCAGGTGTGACCATCTGCTGTGTCGGGGCGATGTCGATAGAAACCGGAGACGATGAAATCATACGGGTAGCGGTTGAGTTGTTGGCCTGCACGGTATATATCGTGCCAGTTCTGTTTGGTCATATCATGTGATTATCGTTGGTGTCAGCAGGATCAGGCATCGATATACTTCGGTATGCGTTCACTGACTTTTTTGATGTATGTGCGTGTCTCTTCGAAAGGCAGGTTCCTGCGCATGTAGCGATATACTTCATCGGGTGTGCGGCGATTGATCTCACGCAACGCGGCTTTACGGTAGTTATGGTAATTACCGAAACGTGCGCGGTTGAAGCGACCGACGAAAGCCTTGAACACATTACCACTGCCGGTGTTATAGGCGGCGATGGTGGCGAGTATCCGCGACTGATCGGACTCGATCCCCTTCATGTATTCATAATATATCTTGTTCAGATAAGCTGTCCCGAGCTGTATGTTCTTGTCCGGCTGGTACAGATAGGTATCACTGACTATCTTGTCCTGTTTGAACAGCATCTTGTAGGCATCGCGTGCACCGCTGGTGGGAACCAGTTGCATCAGACCGAAGGCGGGGGCGGGTGAACGTGCCATCGGGTTGAACATGCTTTCGGTCTCCATCACTGCAAATACTACCGGGACAGGAATCTTGTGAGTTGCAGCATAGCGCTCGACCATCGGCTGGTATTTGATCGCACGTCTTCTGATGTGGTCGGGTACCAGTCTGAGTCTGGTCTGATAGATCACTCTGCGTCTGCCGTCTTTACCGACTGTACTGCTTCTGCTTGCGTTTGTGCTGAGTTCGCTGGCAAGTTTCCGGTACTGTCCGGGGTTGACCGCCTTGCCCGAACGGTCGGCTATCTGCCCCTGTAGCAGTGGCTCACCGCCTGGATGTGACACGGGGTCGCTGGCCAGTTTTTCTATCGAGCGCGTATCTGCACCGAGTGCCAAGGCGGACAGGATGGTTTTCTCCAGTTTCTTTCTTGCCTGTGCATCATCCTTCGAATGATCCTGTGGTACAGCGACTGCGATATCGACAGTGCCCCGGTCAAAATCGACTACGCTACGCTGTTCCAGATTGTCGATGTAGCTAATCCAGTTACGTTTACCCGGGGTGACGTTTTTTCTGCCCCAGACGGCGCTGGTCTTCTGTTTGTACTGCTTGAATGCGGCTTTGATACGGCGTCGGTAGGCTTCGAACTCATCGACAGGCTGTCGTGCCTCGGCCTGTTGCTGGCGTTTCCAGGATTCGAATTCACTGCTGCCGGCTGACGATGGTGCCAGCATGCCGAGCAGTAATACGATGAGCGCGAACCGGATATGATCTTTCATATTGTTTTTGGTGCTGTCCATTCGGGTAGAACGCATACAAGTCCTGACGTGGGTCTGATTATGGCATGAAGCTCGCTGTGGTTGAAACTGAAAAGTCAGCGATGCGAGATGTCGCTACAGATGGCAGATTAAATGATAG
>WFUQ01000241.1 GCA_015484935.1 Gammaproteobacteria bacterium | reverse complement strand
GTATAACGATGCACCGCTGTTGATCGTCAATGCAGCCGATATCGATTTGCCAATAACGACAACGATTATCAGCTATTGCTCGACCGTATCATGAGTAACACCAGTGGGCGGCATTATTTCAATCCGGTCACGTTCAAGGATGACATGATATGAGTGCGCAGCCATCTACGCAGGCGAGGGTGACCGTCAACAGCCTGCGCGACAAAAAAGCTGCCGGTGACAGGATCGTCTGCCTGACTGCCTACGATGCAAGTTTTGCCAGCGTACTGGATGCGAACGATGTCGATGTCGTGCTGGTTGGTGATTCACTGGGCATGGTCATCCATGGTGGTGACACCACACTTCCGGTCACCATGGACGATATGTTGTATCACGCGAAAGCCGTCAACAATGGCTTGTCCCGTGCCATGCTGATGGTGGATATGCCGTTTCTGAGTTATACCTCGGTGGCCATGGCGCTGGACAATGCCGGTGCGTTGATGAAGCGGGCCGGTGCGCAGATGGTGAAACTGGAAGGTGGCTCGGATCAATGTGACATCGTTTCGGCACTGACCGCACACGGCATTCCGGTATGCGCACATCTCGGTCTGCAACCACAACGTGTCCACAAGATCGGTGGCTATCGCGTGCAGGGCAGAGAACCGTCCGATGCCGAACACATCCTCAGCGAAGCACAGGCACTGCAACAGGCGGGCGCCGATGTCATGTTGCTGGAATGTGTGCCGGCAGCACTGGCAGCAAAAATAACTAGCGAGTTGACCATCCCTGTCATCGGAATCGGTGCCGGTAATCGTTGTGATGGTCAGATTTTGGTGTTGTACGATGTGCTCGGCATCAGTGCCGGGCGCATCCCTAAATTCAGCAAAAATTTTCTGCAGGATTCGGGCAGCATCGCCGATGCGATCAAAGCCTATACTGAAGCGGTCAGGACAGGTGCTTTCCCTGCGGATACAGAAACCTTTACCTGAGCCATGTTGACTTTCAACACCATCCAGCAGGTCAGGCAACAGGTAGCAGACTGGAAGCAGCAGGGTAGACGGATCGCCTTCGTGCCTACCATGGGCAATCTGCATGCCGGGCATCTGTCGCTCATGGAGCAACTGAAAGGTGACGAGGTGTGCTTGATCGTCAGTATCTATGTGAACCCGCTGCAGTTTGGCAAGAATGAAGATTTCGGAACTTATCCCCGCACGTTAGACGAAGATAGCCAGAAACTTGAGCAACTGGGGGTAGACCTGCTGTATCTTCCGGAATCGACGGAGATCTACCCGGACGGTCCGGAGGCAGCGACCCGGGTCATCGTACCCGGCCTCGCTGACATCCTCGAAGGCGAGAGTCGTCCCGGATTTTTTACCGGCGTGGCGACCGTGGTCAACAAGTTGTTCAACATCGTACAGCCGGATGTCGCCTGTTTCGGTGCCAAAGATTACCAGCAACTACAGATCATCCGCCGTATGGTGGCTGATCTGGCGATGCCGGTCGAGATCGTCTCGGCACCCACCATACGTGAGCCGGACGGGCTGGCGATGAGCTCCCGAAACCAGTATCTGACAGCCGAAGAAAGAATCCACGCCGCGAAGTTGAATGTGTGTTTGCAGCATCTGGTGAAAGATGCATCGCAGGGCACAGATTCGAATTACGCTGTCATCCATGCTACGCAGGAGCTGGAAGCGAATGCTTTCAACGTCGATTACATCGTGGTGCGCCGTCAGCAGGATCTTGGCGTGCCGGAGCCGGGCGATACGCAACTGGTCGCCCTGGCAGCGGTGAAGTTGGGCAAAACACGTCTGATCGATAATATTTGCTTTGAAATCAACAACACTTGAACGATATCGCACTATCAAGGATAATTAGCCCCTGCTAATAAACAGCGCCACCAGAAAACACATCGATGCAGCTAACATTTCTAAAATCCAAGTTACACCAGGCACGTGTCACGCATTCCGAACTGGAATACGAAGGCTCGTGTGCCATCGATGCCGGTCTGCTGAAAGCAGCGAACATACAGGAATTCGAGCAGATTCAGATATACAACCTGAATAACGGTGAGCGTTTCACCACCTATGCCATCTCGGCCGAGAGCGGTAGCGGGCTTATCTCTGTCAACGGCGCGGCGGCGCATAAAGCGAATCCGGGCGACCGTGTCATCATATGCGCCTATGCCCAGCTGGCGCAGAACGAGGCGGTCAGTTTCAAACCCACACTCGTGTACCTCAACGAAGCTAACGAAATCATCAGAACGTCAGATCAGATTCCGGTACAAGTTGCCTGATACAGCCCGGGTCGTTCTTTCCGTTTTTTGAATCAAGCCGTTTTAAGGCTTTTCATTATCTGCCGTTTGTCGGATATTCTTCCATAGACTGTCGAATTTTTTGAATTTGCTGTTGAATTATTGACAGTGTCGGGTTATATTCCTTTTCAGTGCTGCAAAATCTTGCAGAAAATAATAAAAATTAAGTTTAATCAATAACTTAAATATATCCAAAAAATCAACTTCAGTTACCGGTCTGGTTTCAACGTCTTGCCGATAACGCCAAAATTGTTCCTAAATCTCTGACTTTTCAACACTTTGTTTGATGTTTGTCGATATTTTATGGTTACTATTTAACCATTCTGTATCGCCAACAATCTACACGAGATTCAGCGATGACCCAAGAAACTCAGACTGCACAACCCTATGCGACTGTAATAGAAGACATCCATAAAACAG
>WFUQ01000240.1 GCA_015484935.1 Gammaproteobacteria bacterium | reverse complement strand
TGCTGGTGCCGACTGAGCCGTTTTTGATTATCCAGTACAGTTGGCCATCACTTATAGACAGCATGGTGTTCGCACATGCGAAATTTCGTGGTGCTGGCTGGAACATGGTCGCCATAACCCCGTTACCGTCACCGTATTCACCATGGCACTTCACACAGGCTACAGGTTTGACATCTGCGTGATACAGATTCTCACCTGCATCGAGATCAGTTTTATCCCCGGGCAGGGGATTTGTCAGTGCAGCGATCTTCGCAGGTGCAAATTCAGTCAAGCGTTGTTCTGGACAAGTTCCAATATTGGCAGTCGCTGATTTATGCGGGTGGCAGGCCGTTAACGCGGTTATAAAAATTGTGAGCAAGCCCGCAATTTTTATAATCGACATCGGATGGCACCGTCTTTCAAAATTCATATCACACCTCAGATTAATTTCAAGACGATTATCCGCATAATGCCGCCTCAGAACTGCGTACTGGTTCACATTCCCTGATATATATTAGTTCCTGCTAATATTTTTCGGTCGATCAGAACCATCTGAAATTAAACGAAAATCCATATTAAATCCGTCAGGTTGCGGTAAGTATTGATTGACTGTGTCTGGCTTAGGTAATAAATTGACATGCTTACTGTATGGACGACTTAAATGAAACAAAAAAGTGTAATTCTGGCGCTATTGCTAATATTCGGCCTTGCTAATACTGCATCGGCACTCGAAGAGCCACCACAAGTTCATTTCGTGGTAAAGAAATTTAATGTGACGGGTGATAACCCGCTCAGTGAGAGTGACACGCAGGCAGTGTTGCAACCCTTCACCGGCGAGCATTATGGTCTGGAGGGCCTGCAATCGGCTGCTGATGAGTTCGAACAGGCGTTACGCGCCAAAGGTTACGCGTTCTATCGCGTCACTCTCGTTCCCCAGGACCTCAAGGATGGTGTCATCCGCTTCGATGTCAGCGAATTCAAGATCGACAAGATTACCCTCGAAGGCAACAAGCATTATTCTGAAGCCAATATAAAGAAGAACACCCCCTCATTGATAACCGGGAAGACGCCTAACACGGCGGTTCTGTCCCGTGCCATCAATATGGCGAACGAGCTACCGACGAAGAGTGTGAAGTTATCGTTCGCAGCCAGTGAAACCGGTGCAGCGATCGATGCCAAAGTCAAAGTCGAAGATCAGGACCCCGGTTTCTTCTTTCTCAATCTGAATAACACCGGTACCAGCCAGACAGGTGAATTCCGTCTGACCGGTGCTTACACCTACGCCAATCTGTTCGACTCTGATCAGTCCTTTACTGCTACCTACACACTGTCTCCTGACGAGATAAGCTCGGTCAGCCAGCTGGGTCTGTTCTATAGCATCCCTTACTATGCCAGTGGTTCGAAGCTGAGTTTCTTCCTGGCGAAATCGGATGTCGATACCGGCACCATCGGTGGTATCGCAATCAGTGGTAGTGGTACGATCCTCGGTGTTACGTACAACAAACGACTACTTCAGGAAAGTTCTTTCAAGCATGAGCTGGAAGTCAGTTTCACCAACAAGGCTTTCGAGAACAACACCGCAGCTCTCACGCAGCCCAAGGTCGTCAGTCGGCCACTGATGCTGGCTTACCGCGGTTCTGATCTGACTACCACCTATAATCTATCGTTCTTCATCGAAGCGCATACCAATATCTCCGGTGGTTCTAACAATGAAGAAGCTGATTACGACGGCTTTAACTGCGGTACCACTATCACTGTCACCCAATGTAACGACCCTTCGACTGCTGACTGGAGTCTGTTCAAGTACGGCCTGTCATTCCAGTTCTTCAAAAGCAACTGGATATATCGCTTTGCGCTGAATGGCCAGGAATCAAGTGACCTGCTCATCTCAGGTGAGCAATTCGGTGCAGGTGGTTCCAGCTCGGTACGTGGTTACGAGGAACGTTCGATCCTCGGTGATACCGGATATCAGATCAACCTTGAAGCGTGGATGCCAAACATCGACGAATACAACATCCGTCCGCTGATCTTCTTCGACATGGCGACAGTAGACAGACTGTATGACCCATCCACAGGTGCACCATCAAAAGATGATCTTGCATCTTTCGGTGGCGGTATAAGGTGGTCATGGAACAATAAATTAAATGTGTCAACCGACCTGGGTTATGTCACCAAAGCTGCGGGTACAGTAGCGAAGGGTGATACCCGTCTACATCTCGACGTATTTTACCGATTTTAATCGCGACACAGGCCGTACACATGTGTGAGGAACGAACATGAAAACATTATCGACAACATTGCTTATCAGTGGACTCATCACCGGATTGATATTGTCAGGCACGGTCTCAGCCAAGCAGGTCGGACAGATCAAATATGCCCGTGGCGCGATTACAGTACAGAACGAAGATGGTAGCGACGCACGATTGATCGGCAAAGGCGGGGCTGTCAACGAAGGCCAGATACTCAAGACCGGTCCCAAGAGTTTTGCCATCATCTCGATGGATGATGACACCAAGATGACCATCCGTCCACGCACCTCCTTCGCAGTCGAAAAATACAACGCCCAACGTAGCAACAAAGCCAGTGCCTTGTTGCGCCTGTTCCGCGGTGGTCTGCGAGCAGTGACCGGTTACATCAGTAAATTCAACAATAACGGTTACAAGATCAAGACCTCTGTCGCCACCATCGGTATACGTGGAACCAAATTTGATGCGCGTATCTGTGAGAAAGACTGTAACGAAGAAAATCAGAAGATCGAGAAAAAGAGCAAGGATGAAAGTGTAAAAGCTGTGGCGAAGGTCGTATTCAAACGCGGCGAAATCCAGGCTGAAAACTTCAAAGATGACCTGCGTAATCTGAAAACACGCTCATCAGTTTTTGAGGGTGACACCATCATGACCGGTGAAGACTCCTATGCCGTCATGGTATTCCGTGACAAGAGCCGGGTATCATTGCAGGAACTGACCAACTTCCGTATCGATGAACTCCGTTATAAAGGCAAGAAAGCAGCCAAAGGTGCATCTGCCTTATTCAGTCTGTTGCGTGGTGGTCTGAGAACCGTTACCGGTCTTATCGGCAGATTGAACCCCAAGAGCTACCGTATGCGTACTTCAGTCGCTACCATCGGCATCCGTGGTACAGGTTATGACCTGATGTGTACCGGTGCCTGTGCAGTCGATGGCTCACGTAGTAAAACACCGTTGCCACGTGGTGACGGTCTGTATTCGAGTGTATGGGATGGTTCCATCGCTATGGGGGAGCTGCCTGTCGGTACCAATCAAGCCGGTTTCCAGCGCACCACAACAGCCAAACCGGTCAGACTCCCGGTCGTACCTGCTTTCTTCAAAAACAATCCGGTTCCCAAGCCTAATACGATAAAAGTCGATGAAGATACATTGTTCACCGCTTCCGCTACACAAGATGTACCGCCCGGCTTATACGTCAGCGTTAAGGAAGGCAAGGTGACAGTCAATAACGACACCACAAATGAGTTTGTGCAGATCACCAAAGGGCAGGCAGCGTATGCCGGTGCTCAGGGTCGAGTCGCACAATTACCAAGAATACCTGCTTTCCAGGCGCAGGATATTTTCCCTACACCGGATAACTTCTCAGCCAGAGCCGTCAATATCGGTGGCACAGCTATCGGTGATAAAGATGCGTCTGCGATCTGTGAGGTCAAATAAACCGTAATCGGTTAGCCGTTTATGTGGGCAGGCAGGGATTCGTCTGCTGTCGATTACTACAAGATTAGCCTTGTGCAATTCGTGGCGCAGTAACAGCAAATAAAGTTCGATCGCAGCTCTCGACTGCGTATATCAAAAACGAGGGGATTTTTACGATGCCGTAAAAACAAAATGTGAGAAAAGGTTGTATATGCAAAGTTTCACCATGAAAACCGCTTACCTGGTCTTGTTCGGCTTGTCCTCCTTAGTGAGCATGCCAGTACACGCCAACCCATCCGGCGGAACCGTGGTCAGTGGTGCAGCCAATATCAGCCAGACCAGCGCCAACACGCTCACCATCACCAATACCCCCGGCACCATCATCAACTGGCAGCAGTTCGGCATCGGCGCCAACGAAGTCACCCGCTTCATCCAGCAGTCAT
>WFUQ01000239.1 GCA_015484935.1 Gammaproteobacteria bacterium | reverse complement strand
GTGTGATCGACGAAAGTGCTTTTCAGCAGAGTGATATCGTGTTGTCTGCACAGGTTTTCGAAATCGCGTACGGTACACAGGTGGATGTTGGGTGTGTTGTACCACGCATTGGGCAAACTCTTGGTGACCGGCATGTAACCACCGATACCGAGTTGTAACCGTCCTTTCCAGTAGCCCATGTTGGGGAAGGTGACGATACCCTGTTTGCCGACACGCAACATCTCGTCGATGAGCAGTTCCGGGTGTTGGGTCGCTTGCAAGGTCTGGCTCATCACCACGTAATCGAAGTTGTCGTCCGAGAAATACTGATTCAGACCTTCATTGAGGTCGGACTGGATGACGTTGATCTTGCGTGCGATGCAGGTCTCCAGATTGGTGTCGTTGATCTCCAGACCGTAACCGTCGACCTGTTTTTCCTGTTTGAGGTGGTGCAGCAGATCACCGTCACCACAACCCAGATCGAGCACACTCGAACCGGGTTCGATCCAGTCGGCGATGATAGCGAGGTCGGCTCTCAACATGCGATTTCCTGCGCGATGTTATCCATATAATTACGGAACACATTCATATAGTGTGGTATCGGGATGAGGAAGGCATCGTGACCCTGATTGGCTTCGACTTCGACATAACTCACCTGTTTGCGGGCATCGAGCAGGGCTTTGACGATCTCGCGTGAACGTTCGGGTGCGAAGCGCCAGTCCGAGGTGAAGGAGATGACCATGAACTGTGCACTGGCTTTCGACAGTGCGGCGACCAGATCGTCGTCGTAGTCACGTGCCGGGTCGAAATAGTCCAGTACCTTGGTCATCAGCAGATAACTGTTGGCATCGAAACGATCGACGAAGGATTTGCCCTGATAACGCAGATAACTTTCGACCTGAAACTCCACATCGAAACCGAAGTTGAGTTTACCTTCACGCAGGTCACGACCGAATTTGTCGCGCATGGCATCATCCGAAAGATAAGTGATGTGACCGAGCATGCGTGCCAGCATCAGTCCGCGTTTGGGGATGCTGTCGTGGTCCATGTAATGGCCGTTATGGAAATCCGGGTCGGACTGGATAGCCTGCCTCGCGACTTCGTTGAAGGCGATGTTCTGCGCGGATAGTTTGGGTGCCGCTGCGATCACCACGGCGTGTTTGATGCAATCCGGGTAGTCGATGCTCCACTGCATCACCTGCATGCCGCCCAGACTGCCACCGATGATGGCGCACCAGCGTTGGATGTTCAGCGCCAGCATGAAGCGGTATTGCGAGTTCACCCAGTCTTTGACGGTGACGATGGGGAAGTCCGGCCCCCAGTATTGCTCGCTGTCCGGTTTTTTGGTGTTCGGGCCACTGCTGCCTTTGCAACTGCCGATGTTGTTGATGCAGACCACGAAAAATTTATCGGTATCGATGGGTTTGCCCGGTCCGATACTGCTGTCCCACCAGCCGGGTTTGCGGTCTTCCATGCTGTTGTACCCGGCAGCATGCTGGTCACCTGAAAGCGCATGGCAGATCAATACCGCATTGCTGGCATCGGCATTCAGTTCGCCATAGGTCTCATAGGCGATATCGTACTTCGCCAGTGTTTTGCCGCATTCGAGTTGCAGCGGTTCAGCAAAATGCATCAACTGCGTGCTGACGAGGCCGATGGAATCAGGTGGTAAGGTTTCAGGCATAGTGGTTTCGCTTGGAATAAGCGAGCAGTCTAATCAGTGCGGGCAAGGGTTTCAATCGTAAAGCGTCATCTGCGGGGGTTTATCCGTCGGAGGCATCCGGTATCAGACGCACGGTATCGTTTTTATCGAGTCGTTGCAGCCAGTTTTCGATCAGTGCGATACCGTCCGGCCAGAGTTTTCTGGTCATAGTCAGATAACGGATGACCGTCTGTTTTTCGCCTTTATCGAGCAGTGCCTGTGCCAGTTCAAAATCCGGTCTGTTCTGATTGAGGATATCGGAAGCCGGCGCATTACCGGCAGCCAGCAGGTATCGTTTGGCAGTGTCGATGTCGTCGTCATGCACTGCGATCAGGCCCAGTATGATCCGGCTGTGGTGCAGTGCGCTGGCATAGTTCCAGTCGGTCGAATAACGCGAAGCCAGGTTCAGCAGTTCGCTGGCATAGCTGCTGGCTTTGTTGAACTGTTTTAACTGCATGGCGGCGCGGGCTGCGGTATCGAGCAGGATGTAACGCTGGTAGTCGCCCGATTGGGCAAGCAGCTCTTCCAGTTTCAGTAAGCGGGTCTGTAATGCCAGCTCTTCGCTGCTGTTGACGGGCAAGCTTGTGTATTCGACCGCAGATGCGACGGCTGACAGGCAGATGCCGAGCAAAAAGAGGAGAGTCGTCGTTCGGAATC
>WFUQ01000238.1 GCA_015484935.1 Gammaproteobacteria bacterium | reverse complement strand
TTCATGCAAGTGAAGTTGATGCTGGAGATGCAGATACAGAACTGGCAACAGCAGTTGCAGGTAGATGGCAAGTTACAGACCGCAGCGGTCAACATCCGTAACACCGTCACACAGTTCGATATCGAACTACCTGAGATGCGCGGCCCGAATACCCTGTCGCATTTCAAACTGGATACCGGATTCAGTATGGCAGGTGAACAGATCGCGGTATCTGACCTCAAGATCGAATTTGATGAAAGCCGGATCGACGGCAAAGTTGATGTGACACTTGCAGAGGTGCCTGTCGTGCGTTATCAACTGGCGATGAACGCCATCGATGTGGATAACTACATGCCACCTGCCACTGATGAAGTAGTCGATGATACAGCTGAGCCGGTCGAAGTCCCTGAGACTGATTTGCCGATTCCGTTCGAGATGTTACGCAGTCAAAACATCAAAGGTCAGTTCACATTGGGCAAATTGAAAGTGGCTGACATACAAGTGAGTGATATCGATATCGCAACCGCAGTTCAGGGTGGCATCATCCGGCTGGATCCGGTCACCCTTCAGGTGCTCGAAGGCACGGTCGAGACACGTACTACAGTCGATGTCAGGCAGGACACCCTGAAGGTCAAACAGAAACTGAAAGTATCGCAGCTGCACATCGATACCATCGCCAACCCTATCATCGCAACGCTTATCCCGAATCAGAAAGTGGATATGAAAGGGGCGGGTGATGTGTATGCCGATATCACGACACAGGGTATCCGCATATCGGCGTTACAGAAACAACTCAACGGCAAGGCCGGTTTCGTGTTCGAGAACATCAAGGCGGACGGACTGGATATCGAGTTTCTTGCGCGTACGGCCACCACCGGTTTTATGGAATCGAAGAAGATAACGGTCAAGCCTGAGTGGCGTGGTGAATATAAACCCGACAACGTAACCGCATTCGACGTAGTCAAGGCAGATTTCGATATCAAAAAGGGTGTCGCCCGTACTGATAATTTCATCATGGATTCGAAACGTATCGATGTCACTGCCAAAGGCTGGGTGAATATACCCGAGCAGACCATGGATATGCGCAGCGTGACTGACATCACACCGCGGCAGTTGAAGACAGCAGCAGAAAAGATACTGGATGCCCCTCTGCCGGTGCGCGCTTCCGGTGCCTGGGCGGCGCCACAGATCGATGTGGATTATGGACCGATGACCGGTGTCGTCGCCTCGATGGCAAAAGATAAAGCCAAAGCAGCGGTCAAGAAAAAAACCGACAAGAAAAAACAGAAAGTGAAGGATCGGTTGAAAGATAAATTCAAAGGCTTGTTCAGGTAGCAGGCAGCACCATCCAGGCATGATGTCTGTTTCCTTTTAATCCATGAAGACCAACTTCGCATCCCGCGTGTTGAGATGGTTCGACCAGCATGGTCGTCACGACTTGCCGTGGCAGAAAAAACGGACACTCTATCGCGTCTGGGTCTCCGAGATCATGTTGCAGCAGACCCAGGTCAAAACCGTCATCCCCTATTACAAAAAATTCATGCAGCGGTTTCCCGATGTGAAACGGCTGGCGGGTGCTTCTCAGGACGAGGTGTTGCAATACTGGGCCGGGCTCGGTTATTACTCGCGTGGCCGCAATCTGCACAAGGCAGCACAGCTCATCGCGGAGCAACATGGTGGCAGAGTACCGCGCACATCTGAGGCATTGATCGCCTTGCCGGGTATCGGGCGTTCGACAGCTGCGGCGATACTGTCACAGGCACTGGATCAGCGGCAGGTCATTCTCGATGGTAACGTCAAACGGGTGCTGTCCCGCTATCGCATGGTCGAAGGCTGGCCGGGTAACAAAGCAGTGGAGCAACAGCTGTGGCATATCGCAGAAGAACTGACTCCGAGCGGCCGAAATGCGGATTACACTCAGGCGATTATGGACATGGGCGCAACCCTGTGTACCCGCAGTAAACCGGCCTGTGATGACTGCCCGGTGAGTAAAGACTGTATGGCATTGGCGGCGGACGATGTCGGGTCGTATCCGGCAAAAAAACCGAAAAAAGTCCTGCCGGTGAAACAGACCAGATTGCTTATTCTGATCGATCAGCAGGGCGCCATCCTGCTGGAGAAACGACCACCGACTGGTATCTGGGGAGGATTATGGAGCCTGCCCGAAGTCGATCCACAGCAGGATATCGCTACCACCTGCCAGCAGCGCTGGGGACTGGAGCTGACACACCATGAAGAATCACCGGTATTTCGACACAGCTTCAGTCATTACCATCTCGATATCCGGCCGAGTCGGTGCCAGATAGTCGATCAGAAAAATGCCATCCGCTCGGAGGGTGAGCTGATGTGGTGTAAACCCCAACAGACCGACTTTCCAGCCGTGGCTGCGCCCGTGGCGAAACTGCTGGCAGCGGTCCATGATTAACTTGACTAACCGCCGGTGAGTCTATTAAATACGCCCTTCCTCAGGGGCCCGGATACGTTTTCCCTGTCCCGAAGCTGCACATGGCCGAATAGCTCAGTTGGTAGAGCAGCGGATTGAAAATCCGCGTGTCGGTGGTTCAATTCCACCTTCGGCCACCACTTTTTCTGATTTTCTTGTTTCATTACGTAATTCAACGGTAAAGCACAGTTTCGTCAGAATTGAACCACGGTGGTTCAATTATTCGGCGCGTCCATGCGCCTCACCCTTCGGGTCGCACACAAAACGTGCGCTCATGTTTGCTCCGGGCAAACATAGTCCACCTTCGGCCACCATTTTCTGTTTCCTCTGCTTCATCGCGTACTTCCACGACATCGCTCCGTTTCGTCAGAATTGAACCACGGTGGTTCAATTATTCGGCGCGTCCATGCGCCTCACCCTTCGGGTCGCACACAAGGCGTGCGCTCATGTTTGCTCCGGGCAAACATAGTCCACCTT
>WFUQ01000237.1 GCA_015484935.1 Gammaproteobacteria bacterium | reverse complement strand
TATGTTCTGCTTATGCTGTGATTCATGATGCTGCTTTCATGGTTAGTTGACCTGCCCGACTACACGACCAGCACCGGTTCCTGCAATCGCGACATCTGCTCACGCAACTCCAGCACATGCTGCTCCCAGTACTGTGTGGTATTGAACCAGGTGAATGCCTGCGGAAACGCGGGATCATCCCAGCGACGCGCCACCCACGCGGCATAGTGCATCAGTCTGAGACCACGCAGTGCTTCGATCAGATGCAGCTCCGACAGATCCAGTTCCGCGAAATCATTATACCCTTCCAGCAGGTCACATAACTGCCCCGTCATCTCCTCACGCTCACCCGACAGTAACATCCACAGATCCTGCACAGCCGGGCCGTTACAACAATCATCGAAGTCCACGAAATGCGGACCTTTATCAGTCCACAACACATTACCGCGATGGCAGTCACCGTGGATCCTGATCGGCTGATAGCCGCCTGCGCGTTCGAAACCGGCACGTATCCTGTCGATGAGATCATCCGTCACAGTACGGTAGGCGGTTTCGATGTGGGACGGGATGAAATCGTGCTCCAGCAGATACTGGCGAGAGCTTTCTGCCATGCGTTCGATGTCGATGCTCTGTCGGTGTGCGAACGGCTGCTGTCGCCCGATGTTGTGGATGCGCCCCAGGAATCGTCCCATCCATATCAGGTCGTCCTGCTGTTCCAGATCAGGCCATCTGCCACCCTGCAAGGGAAACAGCGCGAAACGAAAATCGTCAAAATTGTTGACCGTACTGCCGTTTATCTCCAGCGGTGCCACGACCGGGATGTCGCTGTCTGCAAGCTCGCGACTGAAGCTGTGCTCTTCTGCGATAGCATCATCGCTCCAGCGATGCGGACGGTAAAACTTGACCACCACCGGGGCATCGTCTTCCAGTTCGATACGATAGACACGGTTCTCGTAACTGTTGAGCGCCAGCATGCGACCGGAAGGTTGCAGCCCGACCGACTCCATCGCGTGCATCACCGCATCCGGATCAAGTGCATCATAATCATGTGGTTTCGTGTTCAAATCATCGACTCGTTGTTAAGGAAACTCTGATTAATTCAGTGTTTCCGCAGCACATGGATGTGCTGCCATTTTCGAGGGCTGGTAAGCCATTGAAAATGAAGGGAACAGTAAAATCGCATTTTACCGTTCCCGTGCTCTGATAATTCAAGGATGAATTAATCAGAGCTACCTTAAAACTCCCTCACCCACCGGTATAATCCACTCATGCAAACACCCGCCATCATCGGTCAGCCCGCACCCGAACTACAGGTAGAGAAATGGGTGCAGGGCGGGCCAGTCAGTTTACAGCAACTGAGCGGACAGGTTGTCGTCATCGAAGTATTTCAGGTGAACTGTCCGGGCTGTTTCGTGCATGCACTGCCCGAGATCGTACGTCTGTATGAAACATATAAAAACAGAAACGTCACCTTTCTGGGCCTGGCGACCGCATTCGAAGACTTCGATAAAAACACCGAACAGAATCTGATGTTGTTACTCGAACACGGCGAGCTGACCGGCGACCCGCTGCAACAACTGGGCAAGGCGGAACTGCTCGATGACGGCAGACTGGATTATGCGCTCCCCTTCCCGATAGCACTGGATAAGCATCAGATGATCGAACCCGATGTTTCCACAGAGAACGTACGTGATTTTATCCTCGGACAGCTGCCCGACTTCGATACCATGGCGGATGACGAACGCGCCATCATCATCCAGAACGCCAGACACTATCTGGCGACACGCAGTCAGTTACCGCTCACTTTCACTACCTACAACCTGCAGGGCACGCCCTCCTGTATCGTCGTCGATCAACAGGGTATCTTGCGTGATGTCTCATTCGGCTGGGCGAATCATCTTGAACCGTTGATCGAACGACTGCTGGATGAACCGCCCGAAAAATAATGCCATCTGTTTGGCGTAGCAGGTAAAATGCCCCACATCCGAAAATAAAAGACAGCAGACACATATGTTAGAACGCACCGCAGAAAATCTCCTCTACGCCAGCCGCTGGTTACTCGCACCTATCTATATGGGGCTCAGCCTCGCTCTGCTGATGCTGGGCATCAAGTTCTTTCAGGAAGTATTCCACTACATGCCGCTCATCCTCTCATCCAGCGAGTCTGACATGGTACTGGTCATCCTCAGTCTTGTCGATATGGCACTGGTCGGTGGCCTGCTGGTGATGGTGATGCTCAGCGGTTATGAAAATTTTGTCTCGGCAATCGATATCGAAGAGGGCAAGGAGAAACTGTCCTGGCTGGGTAAACTCGATGCCGGTTCGCTGAAACAGAAAGTGGCCGCGTCCATCGTCGCCATCTCGTCTATCCATCTGCTCAAGGCATTCATGAATGCCGACCAGATCGATAATGACAAACTGATGTGGTACGTCATCATCCACATGACCTTCGTGATCTCGGCACTGGGTATGGCTTACGTCGACAAGATGAATAAACACTGATTCGCCATGCGCGGACTGGTACCACCCGACCCGGAAGGTAACGCTTCCTCTATCGAATTTGCCGTGGTGTATGTGCCGCGCAGAAGTCGCAACCGTTTCCCTGCCGGTTGTGTCGAGATAAAACCATGTGCTGCCGACGCACTGGATGACTCCGATCCTGAACAGAAAAAATACGCCGCACGTGTCAGCGGGCCGTCCAAATCATCCGAAGGTCAATACATCTATTATCTGCTGGAGTGGCTGGAATAAACAGACATGATCCTCGAACTGGAAAACCTCAGCCCCAACCAGATCTACTTCCATCTGATCCAGACGCTGGTACCTCGCCCGGTCGCCTGGGTATTATCTGTAAATGAAAACAACAGTTATAACCTCGCACCGTTTTCCTACTTCAATGCGGTATGCAGCGAACCGCCACTGCTGATGATCTCGGTCGGAAAAAAACCGGATGGTAGTGAAAAAGACAGCCGTCGTAACATCAAACGACATAAACATTTCACCATCCACATCGCCGATGTGTCGTTACTGGAAGCATTGAATACCAGCTCGGCGACACTGCAAGAGAATATCTCTGAACTGGATGCGCTCGACCTGAATGTGACTACGGTCGATTTCGATGGCGCCCCGGTACCACGACTGGCTGAATGCAAGATCGCCTATGCCTGTGAGTTATATGACTGCCATGAGATAGGTCCATCGGAGCAAGCCGTCATCTATGGCAAGGTCAATGCCATCTACATCGATGACCAGATCGCCAGCGTCAACGAAAGAGGCAGGATAAAAGTCGATGCTGCAAAGCTTCAACCTCTATCCCGCCTCGGTGCGGATGAGTACAGTACGCTGGGCGATGTGATCAGACTGAAACGTCCATTGTAAGCATACTGTTTACGTCTACCTCAACACTATTACCTCAACACCACCCGCATGCCCCGCACTGTCATGGTCGCAGTGTTGTCATCGAACTTGCCTTTCACCTGTATCGATCTCACCGCACGGGTATTCAGCTGTTCGGATAATTCACGTGCGAACTCGGGGTAGTTACGGAACACCTGTGCTGTAAACGGCTTCACTATCGCATAGATACCTCTGCCGTCCGCTTCCGGTGCCAGTACCGGTGCATTACCCAGACTGGTCAGGTCGGTGATCACACCGATACGATTGACATGATGGAATCTGCCGGTTCCGCTCAGATCGAGGGTGATGCCGGTATCGCTGATCGATGTGATCGCTGTAGTCGATGCAGGCACCCAGTTGACCATCATCAGTGCTCTGGCATCGGCTACCAGTACCAGCGTCTGTGCATCGAAATCTTCCGGTGCCATCCCGAAGGCGCGAACGAAACCCCTTACCTTGACCGGCTCACTCGCAGCGACATTGGCCAGACTCAGGCTGCCAGTATTGATCTCGTAGAAAGCTGGGTCTGCATCGTTGGCTGCATCGACTCCGGTACCGGTGAAATCAAACATACCGACCGCACGATGACCTATCGACTGCAGACTGAGCGCCATAGGGGAATCCACCTGTACCACATTGCCACGCACCGTGGTCAGATGCATACGCGCCAGACCGTTGCTCGCATCCAGACTGTAACCGAGCGTACTGTCACCACTCAACACACCGAACACGGTGAGCTTCTGTCCTACCGATATCTCATCGATAGTATGCGCAGCAGAAGACAGTTGTTTGGTCACTTTGGTGGTCACAGCCAGATCGACTGTCACGCTATCGTTGAAGATGACGCTGCCATCGTTGCGCACCAGGGTGACCCCTTTGAGCGAGACACTGTTACCACTCCGGGATGTCACCAGCCCTCTGACCACATCCAGATCACCGCCGGGGACGCTGCTGCCGGCATAGACTTCCGATGCGACATAGCGTCGTCTGTCACCGATGCGTTGCAGCTCACCGATAGCGACGGTGGCGGTGTATTGCGGCAAGGTATCGAGCTGGTTCAGACCATCGATACCGGTGTAGTTCACACCGTCGATCTCATACACAGTGGCATCAGCCGACTGCACGGTGAACACACCATAACGTCGATGATCGTTGTTCAGTGGACGATGGAAAGGTCGCAACACCAGTCTGAACTGTGATTCAGCAACATCCACCGATTCCAGCGGACCGCGTACACGATGTGGCTTGGGTCGCTCCAGTTCAACATCGGCGACCAGGAAAGGCGAGACCGTCTGTACCACGTCGGTCATCGTAAACTCGACGGTGTTGGATGCCTTCAGATCAAAATCCAGCGTGATGTGAGCCGGGATGCCCGGTGCGATCACCAGCTTATCTCTGTCTTCGAGATGCACCGACATATCCAGCGTCTGTACCGGATTACCGTCCAGATCCTGGATCACTGTCACCGGCACGATATTACCCGCCGCATCTTCTACCTGTATCTCGGCATTACTGTAATCCAGTACCATGCTGGCTTTGGTGTAGACACCGGACGGGATGGTCGCGGCCGTGAGAAATTCGGTGAGCTCGGTGTACTGTGCGAAATCGACCCGTGTATCGAGGGGCAGGGTTTCGACCACTGTGCCGTCGCGGCGGGTGAGAGTGAGCGACTGCACATCGACGGTATAACTGGCGTAATCGCCTTCGGCATCGGTGAGTCCGATGACCACTTCGCCACTGCTGCTATCCGAGCTGCTACAGCCGTTCAGCAACAATAACGCCACCACCAGAACCGCCATCGGCAGGATGACGGACTTCACATAAGCGGCAAGATGCCCGTTATTTCCTCTATATCGTGTCAACATAATGCTTACTCCTTCGTTAAGATATGAAAGTTGCACAAAAACAATTTGCTTACCCTCATTAACGCGGCAGAAAGTTTTCGGTTGACTGACGACGGACATTCTACGGAAAAATTGACAAGTGCCTGTATCTACGAATATAAAACGAATACTGCTGCCCGCACTGCTGGTGCTGTCAGTATGCAGGCTGACCAGCGCTTCAGCAGACACCCACTCGCCCGCACCAGAAGATGATTTCAGCTGGCTGGACGATGCCATCCTCGACAGCCTCGAACTGGATGATGATAGCGCGGACTACAGGGGTATCTATCTGGCCGCTTCACTGGGTAGAGATAACATCGACAGTACGCAGTCGAGTGTACAGCTACAACTACCTGCCAGCGATGATGTGTTACTGGATGCCAGTCTGGCGAGCAATACGGTCAACGACCCCAGCCGGAACTATACTACGCGCAGCGCCCAGCTCGGGCTCGGTTCAACTCAGACCGGGACACTCAGCTGGCATATTGCCGGTAGTTTCTGGGGTAAACGCCAGACCGTCGAAACCAGAGACTTGCAGGCGGAGATCACCTATCGCACCAGTCACAACTGGCACAGCAGCGTGATACTGGAATCCGGCAAACTGGAGCTGTTCCTCAGACCCGATTTTTCCAATCAGGTCACCTCCCTGAGCAGCAACCGTACCGCACTGGGTCTGCGTATCGGTTCGGATTCCGGTACAGGACGATGGTGGCTCTCCTATCTGAAGCGACGCTACCAACGCGACCTGCCACGTATCAACATCAGCCGTCTGCTCCAGTTCAGATTACAGAGCATCGCGCTCGATCAGGTCTACGCCCTGTCCAGCGATGAATACACACTGGCCTATCAGTGGTTCATGCGTAACGGCAGCCTCACTCTTGAGCTCAGCCGGATCACCTCTATCGTCGATAGCAGCGACAGTGATTTTGCCACCGTCAACCACCGTTATTACCTCACCGATTCCGTCAGTCTGAACAGTTCCATCCTGTTGTCGATAGATGACGATTTCAGATCGATAAACCTTGGTCTGGGCTTCAACTGGTAACGACAAGTTCATCCAGCCGACAGATTACTGTCCCTGTCAGTGAATTCATTATTACTTTTCCGGCATTATGATGTATAACTAGAGTCAGACTCTTTCTGCCGACCCTGCTTATGCGCCTACACCCTCTATTCTTCATACTCTGCCTGTCTGCCGGATCGCTCTGGTCGGGTATCACAACAGCCAGGGCGACCGATCCTCTCAGCTTCGACGACACCATACTCGACGAGGCACTCGAGCATCCTGACTGGTTCGGCACGAGCTTCGGTGACCTGCGTGAAGATCTGAAAAAGGCAGTCGAAAAAGGCAAGAAGGGCATCGTGGTCTATTACGGCCAACAACGTTGCGCCTACTGTGAACAGTTTTTCAAACAGGACCTCGCGCAACCGGACATCGCAAGATACATGCAGGAGAACTACGATGTCATCCCGGTCGATATCTGGGGCATCGAAGAATTGATCGACACCGATGGCAAGTCTTACAGCGAGCGTGAACTGTCGATAAAATATAAAGCCAACTTCACGCCCTCACTCGTGTTCTACGACAGCGAAGGCACGCCGGTCTTCCGCGTCCGCGGCTTCTACCCGCCCTATAAATTTCGGGCAGCGCTCGCGTATGTCACCGAAACATTCTACAAGAAGGAAACGTTTCGTGATTATCTGGCACGTGCGGAACCGGGCATGTTTTTTATGCAGGGTGGTTTGAACGAGCGCGACTTCTTCATCGAGCCGCCCTATGATTTCAAGACACTGCTCAAAGACGGCAAACCGCTTGCCGTATTCTTCGAACAGGGTAACTGCCATTCATGCGACCTGCTGCACAGTGGCCCACTCAACAAGGAAGACACACTCAAGGAACTGTCGCGCATGAATACCGCACAACTCGACATGTGGAGTGATACGCCCGTGGTAACACCTGACGGCAGCCGCACCACTGCAAAACAGTGGGCGAATCGACTCGGCTTGTTCCATTCGCCATCGATACTGTTCTTCGATGAAGACGGCAAAGAGATAATACGTATAGATTCTGTCGTACAATACTACCGCCTCTGGGGGGTGCTGGATTACGTCAATCGTCGCGGTTACCTCAAGTCACCTGACTATCAGGCATGGCGATTACAACAGCGCAAGACCCGATAAGGCATGACCCTCGACACCATCCGAAAACAGATAAACGACCTGTTATGGGAACAGGAACTGGACTCCATGCCGGCGTGGCAGTCGTTCGGCATCTATATGCTGCGTGTGCTCAGTGCTGTCATCCGTGATATCGCAGGCGGCCTGCCCACACTCCGTGCCATGAGCCTGGTCTACACCACGCTGTTATCCATCGTGCCACTGCTCGCTGTCAGCTTCTCTGTATTGAA
Source organism: Gammaproteobacteria bacterium (assembly GCA_015484935.1). Lineage (GTDB taxonomy): Bacteria > Pseudomonadota > Gammaproteobacteria > SZUA-229 > SZUA-229 > S139-92. Next base: position 3,253 of record WFUQ01000237.1, on the reverse strand, counting down.
AGGTTTCGGGGTTCACAATCAGATAGAACCGATGTTGCAACAACTGCTGGCACCACTCGGTGACAAGGGCATCGAAGTCACCGCGCAGATACTCGCCTTCGTCGATAATATAAAAGTCGGTGTGCTGGGCTCACTCGGATTGGGATTGTTGATCTACACCGTCATCTCGCTGATAAAGAAGATAGAGACTGCATTTAACTATACCTGGCGCATCAGTAGTTTCCGAAGCCTGTCGCAACGCTTCACCGATTATCTCAGCGTGATAATGGTAGGCCCCGTGCTGATCTTTACCGCTATCGGTCTGACCGCGTCGGTGACCAATTCCGATGTCGTCAATACACTCAGCAGTATCGAACCTTTCGGCAGTCTGCTCGCCATATTGAGCAAGTTGACGCCCTACGCACTCATCATCGCCGCATTCACCTTCATCTATAAACTGGTACCGAACACACAGGTGAATCTGAAACCTGCTTTTGTCGGCGCGGTCATAGCCGGTATATTGTGGGAGTCTATCGGCTGGTTGTTCGCCACCTTCGTCGCCAACTCCAGCAACTACACGGCGGTCTATTCCGGTTTCGCTATCCTCGTGGTGTTCATGATATGGCTGTATCTCAGCTGGATGATCCTGCTCACCGGCTCCAGTATCGCCTTCTATTATCAGCACCCTGAACAGATCAACAACAGACACCAGATACTACGTCTCAGTTGTCGCCTGCGCGAAAAACTGGCGCTGCTGGTGATGCACCACATCGCCGACAGTTTCGACAGACACAGCGGTTACTGGAACACACAGAAACTTGCCGAAGAACTGCATGTCTCCAGCGAAGCTCTGGTGCTGGTGCTGGATGCGCTCGAAGATGCTGATATCATCATCCGTACCGGTGAACACCTTACTGACTATATCCCTGCGCAATCACTCGAGCATATACGCCTGCTCGATATCTTTGATGCGGTACGTGCCGCTGAAGAGACAGCCCGGCTCAACCCCGGCACACTCAACTCCACGACACAGATAGACGATATCACCCGACAGGTTGACGACGCACACAAGTCAAGCCTGGAAGACAAGACACTCAAACACCTCCTGCACTAATCATCGATGAGAAAATCCATGTCCTATATCATCTTCTTCCTGCTGTTCGCCGGCTTCATCTATCTGGTCGTATTCAACAAGCCCAAACATCCTGCTACCGGACAACTGCAAGACTGGTTCAGTACCCGGTTGATAACCATCTCTCAGAAACTCGAACACGATATCGAACTGGATAGACAGGGGAAATATCCGCATGGCGGTAAACAGGATTTCGAATCACGCGGCAGCATCCGTTATCTGCTGCACGACAAAAACAACAGACGATTTGATCTATCCGAGCCGGATGCCCTGACTACCGGGCATATCAAAGCCACCGAGGGATATCGCCAGCTTGAAGAACTCGTCAGCCGATTAAACCTTCAACTGGTACTGGATGAGATCGACATAGAGGGTGATGAAGTCGATGATGATTATTCACTGGACGAACATATCGACGATGTTCAGCGATACTACAGTATCACCGTCAGCGGCTGGTAGTGGCTGGCTCTTCCTGAAACGTCAGTGCTTTATGTGCCGATTCGTCATGATCGAACGTGACCATCATGACGTACACCACAACCAGCAGCACCAGTCCGGTGATCACTACGATGGCAGCACGCACATCTTTCTGATGCGAGAGATGCATCTTCTCGAGTAACAGGCTTATCTTGTCCTGCGCACGTCTGGCGAGTGTGCGTCGGGTGACACGCTCGATATAGTCTTTTTCTTCGGTCATAGCGACTGGCCTCATCCGTTCCAGCCAATCTTGCGCCAGAATACATGCCGACTCAAGTAGTATGGCACAGGCCACTGTTTTGCTATCATCATGTCTGCTACCGAAACCTGACAGGAGTACCATGTCCCTACTACGCCGACCTGACCCCACCATGCCCACAAAAGAACAGGCGCTACCCGGTCGTGATATCGCCATGACCGTGCCAGACAAACATTTCGTCTCCGGTAATCCTCTGCAACCGCCGTTCCCTGCTCATATGCGCTCAGCCATGTTCGGTCTCGGCTGTTTCTGGGGAGCAGAAAAAAAATTCTGGCAGCTGGACGGTGTTTTCACCACCGCCGTCGGTTACGCCGCTGGGCTCACTGTCAACCCGCTGTATCAGGAAGTGTGCTCGGGTATGACAGGTCATAACGAAGTGGTACTGGTAGTCTTCGACCCCGAAAAGATCAGCTACGCCACCCTGCTGAAAACATTCTGGGAATCACATGACCCGACCCAGGGCATGCGTCAGGGGAATGATGTCGGCACACAATACCGCTCCGGCATCTACACCTTCGATGCACAACAACAACGCGAAGCCGAACGCTCACGTGACGAGTATCAGCAGGAACTGACCAAGAACGGTTTTCCATCGATAACCACCGAGGTTATCACCGCACCGGTTTTTTATTATGCAGAAGAGTATCACCAGCAATATCTGGCGAAGAATCCCGATGGTTATTGCGGACTGGGTGGCACAGGTGTGAGCTGCCATGCTTGAACATGACCCGCATCTGGCATATCCAACATGACAAAACTTCATGGTCTGACAGCAACAATATGATTAGCATGGCATATCAGATTCATATCCACCGGAGCAGAACATGAAAAACGGACTCGCAAACCGACAGAAGCTTGCTTATACGATCATCACTCTCGTCTTGCTTTCGTCGTTATCTACCCTCACTGCACAAGCAGCTGTTGTCAGATACACGCTGGATAACGTGATTCAGGATGACAACCAGCAGATGACTGGCAGCTTTTTATGGAACTATACCGAAGGTGATTTCGAAAACGGTAGCGGCGTTTTCACCGAGCTGTACATACCCGACTATGGCTCTGACATCAGCGCATTGACCATCACCTTCGATGTCGCCAACTCTATCGAGTTTTCCCTCACCGCTAACATCAACAATCAGGGTGTCGATGTCACACTCTTTCTGCTGTCACCACTCGGCCCGGCACAATCGGCAGATCTGGATCTGACCCGGAGCAAGTATGCTATCGAAGTCGGTAGCAGGGCGGGCAACTACCAGAGTGGCAGCATCACGCCTGAACTGGCAGCGGTTCCGGCACCCGCCGCACTCTGGCTATTCCTCTCGGGGCTCACCGGTCTTTTCGGTATAACGAAATGGGCTGGTCGCAACCGCCAGACAACAAGCTGATTCGAACCACCAGCACCTAAC
>WFUQ01000236.1 GCA_015484935.1 Gammaproteobacteria bacterium | reverse complement strand
CTGATATGCTGGCGGATAGTTGCAACTTTTCGCCCGACTTCGCCCACATCCATGGTAGCAGCACCGGTCACGCCCTTCAGGGATACATAATATACAAATCCATTGGCAACATCAGCAATTTTGTCGATTCTTTCGTCTGTGGTGGTAGGTGCCAGCAGGAAGACCGGATCGATCTGTTTCGCGGTCAGCTCGGCGATGTAGTCATCCGCTTCTTCGGGCGGCATATCGACCGTGATGACACCGTCGATACCGCAATCTGCCGCAGCCTGCGCAAACTGCGTATAACCGCGCACCTCGATAGGATTAAGGTAACCCATCATGATGACAGGCGTATCGTTGTCCTGCTTGCGAAATTCGCGTACGGTTTCAAATACGACCTCCATATCAACGGAGTTTTCCAGCGCACGTTCTGCCGCCTGCTGGATGACCGGACCGTCCGCCATGGGGTCGGAAAACGGCGCACCCAGTTCGATCACATCGGCACCGGCTTCGACCATGGCGTGCATCAGCGGCAGGGTCCCCTCCAGCTGTGGATCACCGGTCATGATGTAAGGTATCAAGGCGGTGCGAGATCGCTCAGCCAGTTCAGCGAATTTTGTTTTTAATCGACTCATATCTGGTTCAACCTGCCCGTTTACAGCTCGATGCCTTCGATCTTGGCGATGGTGTTGATGTCTTTATCACCACGACCGGACAGATTGACGATGAGGTTCTGCTCGGGTGACATCTGCGCTGCCTGCTTCAACCCGTAAGCCAGCGCATGACTGGATTCCAGTGCGGGGATGATGCCTTCCACACGGGTCAGCATGTGGAATGCCTCCAGCGCTTCTTTATCATCGGCAGCGACATAATTCACCCGACCGATATCTTTCAACCAGGCATGTTCAGGGCCGACACCGGGATAATCCAGACCCGCCGAAACCGAATGGGTTTCGATGATCTGACCGTCATGATCTTCCATCAGATAGGTACGGTTACCGTGCAACACACCGGGCTTGCCCTTGCACAGTGGTGCTGCGTGATGACCGGTATCCAGACCGTCACCGGCTGCCTCCACACCGTACATGGCAACATCTGTGTCTTCGAGGAAAGGATGGAACAGACCGATAGCATTGGAGCCACCACCGACACAGGCGACCAGCGCGTCCGGCAGACGACCGGTCATATCCAGAATCTGCGCCCTGGCCTCACGACCTATCACCGCCTGAAAATCGCGCACCATAGCAGGATAAGGATGCGGCCCGGCCACCGTACCGATGATATAGAACGTGTCATCGACATTGGTCACCCAGTCGCGCATGGCTTCGTTGAGTGCGTCTTTCAGGGTTTTCGAACCGGATGTCACCGGCACCACTTTCGCGCCCAGCAATTTCATGCGATAGACATTCGGCGCCTGACGCACGATATCTTCCGCACCCATGTACACGATGCATTCCATACCGAAACGTGCCGCAACCGTCGCCGATGCCACGCCGTGCTGACCGGCGCCGGTCTCGGCGATGATGCGTTTCTTACCCATGGCTTTGGCGAGCAATGCCTGACCGATGGTGTTGTTGATCTTGTGTGCGCCGGTGTGATTCAGATCTTCACGTTTGAGAAATATCTGCGCACCGCCGTTTTCCCGCGACAGACGTTCAGCGTGATACATCGAACTGGGGCGACCGACATAATTCGCAAGGTCTGCTTCAAACTCAGCCTGAAATGCCGGGTCCTGTTTGATCCGGGCATACTCATCGCGCAGCTCATCCAGCGCGTGCATCAGGGTCTCGGAAGCAAACCGCCCTCCGTAGATACCGAAGTGGCCACGCTCATCCGGCATGGCGGCATAATCGACCACCTGTTGATTGTCGCTATCGCTCGACATCTGCTCTGTTAACCTCATTCATAAATCGTTGTATCAAATCTGCCGACTTGATGCCCTTGTCCTGTTCCACGCCACTGCTGACATCCACCGCATAAGGACGCACCTGTCTCACCGCCTCACAGACATTATCAGGGTGCAGACCACCGGCGAGAATCAGTGTCTCCGACACCGCATCCGGAATAGTGCTCCAGTCGAAACGTTCACCACTGCCGCCGTCTTCACCGGGGGCGTGACCATCCAGCAGAATACCGCGCGCATCTTCATAGTTTTGCGCCTTACTGACAATATCCATTTCGCCCAGCATGCCCAGCGCCTTGATGTACGGTCGATGGAACTGCCGACAGAACTCAGCCTCTTCTGAACCATGAAACTGCAACAGATCGATATCCACCTCAGCCAGCACCCTGTGCACAAAATCTGCATCCGGGTCCTTGAACAGCGCCACCGTGGTCACAAAAGCAGGCACCAAGCGACTCAGCTCTGCTGCTTGCTCGACACCGACATTACGCGGACTTCTCTCATAAAAGACCAGGCCGATCGCATCCGCCCCGGCCATCGCCACAGCCTTCACATCTTCAGAGCGGGTAAGCCCACATATTTTAACACGGGTACGGTGCATTATTTCTACAGGTTCAATAACTT
>WFUQ01000235.1 GCA_015484935.1 Gammaproteobacteria bacterium | reverse complement strand
GCCTGAAACACCTGCGACGCCTGCTGGAACTCAACATGCCGGAACCGGCACTGCTCAACCGGGAACTCGCCGAACTGGGCTGACACTTGCGGTCACCTCTACCGGCCATCGCGATATCATCCAAAAACCACACCACATCGCCACATGTGTATGCCATTCTGCTTTGAGATTGTTTAGACTGCATCCCACAGTCAAACAGTTTCGATGAGAGAGAAATGGTCACCTTAGGTAAAAAAGTCAAAAATTTCAGCCTGCCTGCCACCAGCGCAGCACTGGGCGAACACACAGTCAGCCTGAACGATCTCAAAGGTAAAAACGTCGTTCTCTATTTCTACCCGAAAGACAGCACACCCGGCTGCACTACCGAAGGTCAGGACTTCCGCGATGCCAAAGGTCGCTTTACCCGACAGAACACTGTCATCCTCGGCGTCTCACGTGACAGCATCAAAGCCCACGAAAATTTCATCGCCAAACAGAAATTCAACTTCGCATTATTATCCGACGCGGATGAGAAACTGTGCACCCAGTTCGATGTGATGAAGATGAAGAATATGTACGGCAAGAAATATCTGGGCGTAGAACGCAGCACGTTCCTCATCGATGACAAAGGCATACTCCGACAGGAATGGCGCAAGGTGAAAGTCAAAGATCATGTCGAACAGGTACTCGAAGCTGTCAAATCACTGAAAGGATAGACTCATGAAAACACTCTTACCCGCACTGCTCTGCATCCTGTTCAACACACAGTTGTTCGCCGGTACTGCCATACGAGACTACCCGGCCGATAAGATCAGCAAGCACAGCTATGTCATCCATGGCCCGAAAGAATTGCCCAATCCGGTCAACCAGGGTTTCATGAACAACCCCGGCTTCATCATCACTCCCAAAGGCGTGGTGGTCATCGATCCGGGCAGCAGTGTATATGCCGGTGAGATGGTGTTGCGACAGATAAGAAAGAAGACCGACAAACCGGTCATCGCCGTATTCAACAGCCACATCCACGGTGATCACTGGCTGGGCAATCAGGCGATCAGCGCCGCCTACCCGGATGCGACTATCTATGGGCACGTCAAGATGATCGAGATGATCAATCAGGGCGAGGGACAGACCTGGATAGACAGGATGAACACCACGACCGAAGGCGCCACCAAAGGCACCAGAGTCGTCGAACCTGACACTGCAGTCATCGGTAAGGAAGAACTGACCATCGGTGGCCACCACTTCGAGGTCATCCACATCGGCAAAGCGCACACCGCCACCGATATCATGATCCTTTACAAGGAAGACAAGGTGCTGTTCACCGGCGACAACGCGGGTAACGATCGCATCCTGCGCATCGATCACGGCAGCTTCAAAGGCAACATCGAAACCCTGCAAGTCGGCATCGATGCCAAACCTGAACACGTGGTTCCCGGTCACGGTAAAACCGGCGGCATAGAAATCCTGAAAAACTATCAGACCTATCTATCGACCATCTATCAAGCAGTGGCCAAAGGGTACGATGAAGACCTGAGCGATTTCGAGATGAAACCACAGATATACAAAGCACTGAAAGCCTATCACTCATGGCCAGGCCTCGAAGACGAACTCGGCAAACACATCAGCGAAGCCTATCTCGAAATCGAGTCCGCTGAATTCTAGACAGACACGCGGACAGAAGGGAGCCTGCCCCCTGGAAATCATCATCGCCGCTATCACGTTCGGTTTGACCGCAGGGTTAAAACCGGGCTCCTTGGGCATCTATGTTATCCACCAGACTTTACAGCGCGGTTACCTCGCCGGTCTGAGCGCGAGCTTCGCCCCGTTCGTCAGCGATGGCCCCATCATCCTGCTGGCATTCACCATCCTGCAATCCTTCAGCAAGACACCCCTGGTGCTGGCTGCTATCTCGTTTGCAGGAGCGGTATATCTCTGCATACTGGCTTTCAAGTTATTCCAGGCAGACACGCGACAGCCGTCAGGCGATGCACCGGATACCTTCTTCACCGCTGTCAAAATCAATCTGCTCAATCCTGTTCCTTATATCTTCTGGATGACAGTGGGCGGAAGCTACCTGATCAGAGGCACCCTCGACCAGGCGATCCTCTTCGTCGTGTTTATGCTGGGGTCGTTGGCATTGAGCAAGTTTCTACTGGCAGCGAGCATCCGAAAGCTGGGGGATAATTTCAGTGATCAACATTACAAGTGGTTGTTGAAAGTTTTAGCAGTCGTCCTGTTCGGCTTTGCGCTGAATCTGGGATGGGATGGACTTGCTATGGTCGATGGTGGTTTATAAGCGGGTATCAGGTCGTGGCAGAGACAATCTCATGCCGGATTGTCCCTGGCACAGGATTCACTATGGATGCCCGTCTGCGCGGGCATGACGTTGGGGGCTATCAGGTATCGGGCTGGAGTGAGCAAAAAAGACTCTCGCCATATCAAGCGCAACACCATACCCGTGGGAAAAAACCTGCTTACCTCTGCCAATAGCCCCGATACCGGTCCGCAAATCTCTCGACCTGCTGGTACACCGCATCCACCTGCGGTGAATACTGTCGTGCATTTTTCACTACCTGCTTCAACGGACTCAGTTCCTTGCTGGAATTCACCATCGCATAGCTCGTCGGTAGCGACAACACGCCAGCCTCCAGTTCCGCTTCGGTATCGATATTCACAATATCACTCAACAGACGCCCTTCTGCATCATACAAACGTAACGGCAGACCGATAGCATCGGCACTGGAAAGGATGGTCATGCTCGCCTGTGTGCAGCTATCCACCACGAACACATAGGCACCCATCGCTTTCAACTGCTGATCGACCAGTGTTGCGACTGCGTTCAGCATCGGCTGCACCTTCAATGACTGCATGGCATCGGTAGAAGCGAACACATCACCGCAGGATCGTTTGTTCACCAGCAGACGATAATGTTGTGCCACATAACCCATCACCTGACGGGTACTGTTCTGCGGGATGAGTTCAACCTTGAGCCGACTGGCCCTGTCGTCAGCGCCATCCGCACGCATCTTCATAATCTGTTTACTGGACGGCAGAACCAGATAACTCTGCTCAGTTTTCCTGTCCAGCAACAGGTAACTGCCATCTGCCGCATTATCAACACGCGCGTAGTTATCATCCATCATCAACCGGGTCTGCATACCTCGCGCCTTGATATCGATGACGGTAGCAGCCTGTAACGAACTGATAAATAAAGTAATAAACAGAAAAACGAACAGCTTTTTCATAGCGGAATATAACCGGATGCAACGATGAGCGCGCGATTATACCGGAACACACCACCCCCACAAGGTTATCCACCTATCCATAAAGCGATAGTCAAATGCAGATGAGAATCGTTTGCATTTGCATTCAGGGCCTGTATAATCTCGCCTCAATTGAGAACCATTATCATCTGGATATTAGACATGAACTTACGCAAGACACTACTCGCCACTTCTTTGAGCATCTCTATGGTCGCACCTGCCATCGCACAGGCTGTCACCGATGAAGAATTTAATGAACTGAAACTGCAGTTCGACCAACTCGCCAGCGCACTGGAAAGCAACACATCTTCTGATGACAACCGCACCACGGTCGGTGGCTACGGTGAATTGCACTATAACAACCTGAGCAACGGCACCAAATCCCAGAAAAAAGAGATCGATTTCCATCGCTTCGTCCTGTTCTTCGGTCATGAATTCAGTGACAGCGTCAAGTTCTTCTCCGAATTCGAACTGGAACACTCACTGGCAGCCGATAACAGTAGTTGTTCATTTACAGTACCTGTTGGCGGCATCAACCCTGGAGATACCGTCTCTTGTAGTGGCAGCAGCAATCCCGGTTCTGCCTCCATCGAACAGGCGTATGTACAGATCGACATGACAG
>WFUQ01000234.1 GCA_015484935.1 Gammaproteobacteria bacterium | reverse complement strand
GAATCCTTTTCTTCACATTCGATATGTACACTGCCGCGCTGTGTATATTTGAAGGCATTGCTGACCAGGTTACTCATGATGGCGAAAAGCAGGACGTGATCTGTGTGGACGACGATGTCTTGTCCGCATGTGATCTTTAGATCGAGATCTTTCTGTTCTGCCTCGGTCGAAAAATTATTCTCGATATCGTCAAGTAGTTGTGCAAGATAAAAATCAGTCAGTACCGGTGTGACCGTGCCGCTCTCGAGGCGGGTTATCTCCAGCAGAGCATCGAACATCTTCGTCAATGCGCCATGTGCCGTTTCGATATTGTTGAAGGTAGTCTGTTGTCGTTCCTCTTTCAGTTGGCTGCGTAATGACTCCATAAAAAGCCCCATCGCGTGTAATGGTTGTCTGAGGTCGTGACTCACTGCGGCCAGAAAACTTGATTTGGAACGATTGGCTTTTTCGGCCATGTTCCGTGCAGCTGAAACCTCTTCGAGTAAAGCGCGGTTACGCAGATCGATAGTAATGGATTTGCTGATGGTGTTGTCGAGCTGTCGGCTGTAAAAGATACTGATGATGAGGAAGATCAGTGTGAGTACTGATAACCAGACGGCGAATGTTCCTTCCAGTGTCGCCAGTCGTAATGCAGTTGGCAGAAGTATCGCGCTTGTGAATGCGATAAATGCGGGGCTGTAGCTGGACAGTGCAGGTAGTGCGCCGATACTGAGGCCGATGAGGACGGTCAGTAACAGAAGTGTCGTTTCAGAGTCGCTGCTGTCAAAGAACAGCCAGCTGGCACTGCCCCATATTAAGCCACCGATGATCGCTGACAGCACATACTGGTTACACCAGTGACGCAGAGTGGTATGACCTTCATGTATACAGCTTTCGAAACGTTGCCGCATCCGTAGCCGGTAAGCGAAAAGAACATAGTTACTGGCGCACCATGCGAGGAGCGTGGCATGTGAAAAATAAGGCCAGAGAATGATGGCGACGAGAGCTTGAACGATGAGGTTGCCACCCCATATCGTCGGCCATTGTTTCATCAAAAGCCTGATGCGAGCTTCAAATGTTTGCTGATCCATGCGGCTAGCTTAACGAATTATCGATGTGCTATCTGTGTTTTAGGCGTGGCTGCCGGAATTTTGATTCGGTGATGCAATGCAATATTTAGACTGAAACGCCTGTTTTCAGGTGCGTGCTATCTCCAGATCAACCGTGCTGTTTAAAACTCTCGCGCAGATGTTCTATCAGACACTTCACCTTCTGCGGTACGAATTTGCGTTCGGGGTAGACCACGTTGATGTCATACGGTGTCAGCTGATACCTGGGTAACAACATGGTGAGTTTGCCGCGTTTGATGTAATCGCGGACATGCCATTCGCACATGCTGGCGATACCGATTCCGTTCAGTGCTGCTTCTACCATTGCCTCGTTACTGCTGGCTCGTAGTCTGCCGTTGACCTTGACCGTCTCCTCACCGAATTGTGCGCTGTTGAAGAACCATTCCCGAGGTGACTTGAGCTGTGAGTACAACAGGCAATTATGTTGTTGCAGGTCGGCTGGGGTTTTGGGAAAGCCGTGATCGAGCAGATACTGCGGACTGGCGACCAGTACGCGTTTGCTGCTGCCGATCTTTCTGGCGATGAGTGAAGAGTCTTCCAGAGGGCCGACACGTATCGCCAGGTCGATGCCTTCCTTCACCAGATCGATGTAGCGGTCCTCCATGATGTAGTCGATATCGATATCCGGGTAGGCTTGCAGAAATGTGTTCAGACAGGGCAGGACAAATACCTTGCCAAATGGTGTTGTCGATGAGATGCGCAGGGTACCGGTGGGTAGTATCTTGCCCTTGCCGACGCTTGCTTCGGCTTCCTGAAAGTCATTGAGGATGCGTACACAGTAGTGATAATACTCGGTACCGGATTCGGTGAGGTTGAGCTGGCGGGTGCTGCGATTGAGTAATTTGGTGCCCAGACGTTCTTCCAGCGAGGCGATATGCTTGCTGACAGAAGACTGCGACATCGAAGTTTCACGTGCCACAGAGGAGAAACTTCCGGCCTCGGCAACCCGGCGAAATACTGCCATACTTTGCATCACATCCATTCATATTCCCCTGAAAAACAAAGAGTTATATCATGTCTATTTATTCCATACAGGAATGAGTCATATTCCGCCAGTGCTGATTATTCTCATATAAGACTAGTCTAATATTTAGTAGAAGTCACCAAAAAGTTGGATGACTGTATTACTAATTATGGCAAACTGCCAGGAGATGGATGATGAGTAATCTAACAGCGATGAATGAGCAGAACCTGCAGACCGGTGGTGAACTAGCTGAGAGCATAGCGGCAAACCCGGATGCATGGTTCGAGAAAAAATTTGATGAGCAGATGCAGAAACGTGAGGACGAGCACACGCCTTCGATGGCGATCGTGGTCACCAAGGGCACGCTGGACTGGGCCTATCCTCCCTTCATTCTGGCATCGACTGCGTCGGCACTGGGTTGGGATGTATCCTTGTTCTTCACCTTCTATGGTCTGGAACTGCTGAAGAAAGACCTGCATCTGGAAGTCAGCCCGCTGGGTAATCCTGCCATGCCGATGAAGATGCCATTCGGACCGCAGTGGTTGCAGGACATCAACTGGAACATGCCCAATGCGTTGATGGCGGGTGTACCCGGTTTCGAGAAAGTGGCCACGACCTTGATGAAAAAAACCGTCAGCAACAAAGGTGTGGCATCGATAGAAGAACTGCGCTCCCTGTGTCTGGAAGCCGAAGTCCAGATGGTCGCCTGTCAGATGACCGTAGATCTGTTCGGGTACAAACAGGATGATTTCATGCCGGAAGTGGCGGAGTGGGTCGGGGCGGCTTCGTTCCTGCCGACAGCGCAGAAATCCGATGTCACCCTGTTTATCTGAAGCATACGCTGAATAAAACGGGGTTTGAATTCGTCAATCTTTTATAGCGGGAGTGTAGTATGTTTAGTGCCAGCAATAGTGTCAGGCTGTTTTTTCTGAATGCGAGCATCATCATGATGGTGGGTATCTGGTTGAGCGGCTTTGACAAGGTGCACTGGTTTATCTATTTTTTACCGGTATTTCTGACCATCGCTGCCATCACCGGGTTCTGTCCGGGGCTGATGATATCGAAGAGGATATTGAATATGCTGGGTATTAAAGAGTAAACACAGCGGTACATCAGGCACAGATCGGCGACAGACCGGTCTGTGCCTTCTGATAATAAATACAAGAGTACGGGAGTGGTATGAGTGAAGTAGAACAGAGCGGTCTTACACCTGACCAGATACCGGATGGCTGGAGTCGCATCGCCGAGGTATATGAAAATTCATTCGAGAGCATGACCTCACAACTTGCGGCCAGTGCACTGGAACATCTACAGATACAGGCAGGCGAACGTGTACTGGATGTGGCGACAGGGCCGGGTGTGTTCGCATTGGGCGCGGCCGAACGCGGCGGCAAGGTGCTGGCGACCGACTTCGCCAGTGGCATGATAGAGCGGCTGCAGAAACGAATCGATGACAACAGGATAGACTCGATCGAAACCAGGGTCATGGACGGGCAGTCGCTGTCACTGGACGATGCCAGTTTCGATGTCAGCGCCTCTATAGTCGGTGTGATTTTTTTTCCCGATATCGCAAAAGGGGTTGCAGAACTGAAACGGGTACTCAGACCTGGTGGTCGTTGCGCCATCGTGTGCTGGGGTGCGATGGAAAAGTTTCAGATGTTTCAGTACCTGCGTCGTTCGATAGAAAAAGCCGTGCCGGATTTCGAGATGCCAAGCACCACACCCGTGTGGGCAAGATTGCTGGGTGATGAGGCGTTGGCGACAGCATTACAGTCGGCGGGATTCAAAAATGTGCAGGTAAATACGATCATCGCACAACATCAGGTGGCGTCTCCGGAAGCATACTGGAATAACTTCACATCTTCGGCACCACCGCTGGAATCATTATTTAACATGCTGGGTGAAGCCAATACCGAGCGAGTCGGTCAGGTGTTCGCCGAGCTGATCACGCAGGATGCTGGCGGCTCTACACCATCATTATCGGCTGAAGCCTGTGTCGGCACAGGAGTCGCATGATGAAACAGTCGATCAACATGCTGGACAGACAGATCGAGATAAAGATCAGTAAAGCAGCAGAGAAACAACTGGCACAACGCAGCGAACCGTTGTGTCTGGAGATGGAATTATATTTCAGCTGCATGATACGAAAACGTGTACTGGTGCGCGAGGTGATCAGCAGCGATTTTTCCAGCGTGGTGAGTGACAAGCTGCATATCGGTTTCAGGCCGGTGATGACCAAGGCATGCGGTGTCACTGAAACCGATGAGTCAGGCAAGCCGCCGCTTACCGATTTTTCTATCAAGAAACCCGAGAGTTATATCCCGCACTGGTTGACGCTGGATTATAAAAAAGGCGAGTGGCGATCAGAGTTCGGTTATCTGGAAGATTTCGCTTCCGAATGACCGGCTACATCTTTCTGACCAGCATCCCCCAGTTCCAGACAGGCAGGATGTCTTTTCCTTCCAGCGCATGACGGCTGACCGTTTTCTGCGGTAGCTGTAATATCATGCAACTGTGATTGAACGGCGCACTGCCCGGATTGATGAGCAGTGTGCTGCCCAGCTGTTGTACATAGACCTGATGACTGTGACCGACGATGAGGATATCCGCATCGATGCTGGCGAGTGCATCGGTCCAGTAGTTGACCTGTTGTGCTATAAGTTGCGTATTTTCATCGAGTAGTTTGATGCCGCCGTGCTGTTCACTCGGAGGTTGCGCATGGACCACCGATATCTTCAGACCATCAACAGTATATTCCAGCGTTTCCGGTAGCTGTTCGAGAAAACGGAAACTGTCAGTTGCGGAGAGGGATGGATGGGTCTGTAGATAGGTCTGGTCGTGATTGCCGATGATGCAATCCACGTCATAGTCGATCAGCAAGTTGACGGTCTCATCCAGGTCGTCGTTATACCCGGCGATATCGCCAGCGCAGATGATCTTGTCGACATGTTCTTCGGTGAACAGCTCGAGTGCCTGTTTCAACGGAACAGGCGAGGCATGAACGTCACTGATGAGACCGATCTTCATGGCGTCATTGTAACGTCATGAAATAAATGTTGCGACTGCGTTCAGCTGTGTGGCGCTAACATTCCGTTATGCTGACAGCGAGTCCGCCGAGCGAAGTCTCTTTATATTTGTGCGACATCTCCTGGCCGGTTTTTTTCATCGCTTCGATACAGCTGTCCAGTGGCATGAAATGTTGTCCGGTGCCGCGTAACGCCAGCGATGCCGCCGTGTAAGCCTTGATAGCGCCGAAACCGTTGCGTTCTATGCAGGGTACCTGTACCAGTCCGGCGACCGGGTCACAGGTCATACCCAGATGATGTTCCAGTGCGATCTCGGCAGCGTTCTCTATCTGCTCGGTATTGCCGCCTTTGACTGCGCACAGTCCGGCTGCTGCCATGGCGGAGGCGGAACCGACTTCACCCTGACAACCGACTTCGGCACCGGAGATGGAGCTGCGATGTTTTATCAGGCCACCTATCGCCGATGCGACTAACAGGTAATCATGTGCGTCCTGCACAGTACCAGCTTCGTTCTGCATGTAGTAATACAGTACCGCAGGTACAACGCCCGCAGCACCATTGGTCGGTGCGGTGACTACCATGTGTCCGGCTGCGTTCTCTTCGTTCACCGCCATCGCATAAGCGCAAAGCCAGTCATTGATCGTGGCGTTGTCGGGATTATCGTTCAGATCGTCGAACAGCGTTTTCGCCCGGCGAGGTACATCCAGCCCGCCTGGCAAGATGCCTTGCGCTGACAGACCGTTTTCGATGCAACTGCTCATCGCCTGCCAGATGGTATCCAGACCTGCATCCAGTTGTGCTTCGCTCAGATGGATATGTTCGTTTGCACGTTTCATCTCGGCGATGCTCAAGGCATGGCGTTCAGACATCTCCAGCATGGATTGTGCGGAATCGAATGGGAATTTACAGGCGCGCATGGATTCAGTCTTTATCGGCGCAGCCAGTTCGTTTATCTCGGCCAGTGTATTGATGAAGCCACCGCCGATCGAGAAATAGGTTTCACTCAGCAGTACATCGTCACCGTCAAACAATTCGAAGATCAATCCATTGGGGTGTTGTGGCAACGGTGCGCCTCTGTCGAAGATGATGTCGGTCTCGGCATGGAAGAGGATGGTTTGACCATCGACCGTTATCTCGTTGCGTTGTTGTAGCGCATCGACCAGTTTACTGACGTCTTCGTGTGCCAGTTGTTCTGCATTGTATCCGTGCATGCCGAGTAATACGGCAGAGTCTGTGGCATGTCCCTTGCCGGTGAAGGCGAGAGAGCCTTTAAGCGTGCAACGCAGATGGCGCGGAGCACTGCCATCGTCAGTCGGAGCGCCAGC
Source organism: Gammaproteobacteria bacterium (assembly GCA_015484935.1). GTDB lineage: Bacteria > Pseudomonadota > Gammaproteobacteria > SZUA-229 > SZUA-229 > S139-92. The sequence goes on along the minus strand of WFUQ01000234.1, from coordinate 3,607 downwards.
GATCCTGGTGCGAAAATCGTTGGCAGCGGACAGTGGCCCCATAGTGTGCGAACTGGATGGGCCGATACCGACTTTGAGCAGGTCGAGTGTGCTGATGAACATAATTTGGTATCCAGATAGCTATATATTGAGACTGCGTCCGCCATCGACCGGGATGATATGACCGGTGATATAGTCGGCATCACGTACCAGAAATAACAGTGTCTTTGCGATGTCGGCTGGTTCACCGGCGCGTTTGAGTGCGGTTCGATCAAGGATCAGTTTCTTGGTGTCGTCGTTCATATCGTTTTCCGGCCAGAGTATCGCGCCGGGTGCGATACCGTTGACGCGGACTTCCGGACCCAGCTCGCGGGCGAGCGACTGGGTGACCATGGCGAGTCCGGCTTTGGCGGCACAATAGACTGTGTGTTTTCGCATGGCGCGGAAAGCATGGACATCGACCATGTTGATGATACAGCCCCCGGATCGCTTCAGATACGGCGCAGCTGCCTGTGACAGAAATAACGGTGCTTTCAGATTGCTGTTGAACAGATTGTCCCAGTCGCTCTCCTCGATGGTACCGACCGGAGTCGGGTAGAAACTGGATGCATTGTTGACCAGCACGTCCAGCGAGCCCCAACAGTCCGCCGCATCGTGGATCAGTTGTTCGAGCCTGTCGGTCTCGTCCAGATCCAGTTGCAGCACCCGGGCAGAGTTTTCCCGCAGCGCGTTCAATTCTGTGGCGAGCGCCTCGGCTTCTGCACGTGAGCTGCGGCAGTGGATGACGATATTCATCCCCTCAGTGTGCAGCGTGCGTGCATCTTCTGCGCCGATACGTTTTGCGCCGCCAGTTATCAGTGCGGTTTTGCCGGTTAAGCTGTTAGACTTGCCGGTAGCGGAAAGGCTCACTATAGACTCCGATGATTGATTAGACATGATGTTCGTTTACCCGGCTGCCAATAATCTCACAGATTACATATGCATTCATCTCTGGACGAAATAAAAGATCTGCCACAACCTGATGCGCAGGCGCGACAGGTGAGTGAGCAGGTGTTACAGAAAGTCGGGCAGGCATGCGCTGCCGAGGGCGGCCTGATCTCGTTTGCAGATTATATGCGTATCGCACTGTACGAGCCTGAACTGGGGTATTACTCGGGCGGGCTGCACAAATTTGGTGAGCAGGGCGACTTTATTACCGCACCCGAAGTCTCGCCACTGTTTTCACAATGTCTGGCGAATCAGGTGGCCGAGATAGCGGATAAGCTCGACGATTGTCAGGTAATCGAATTTGGTGCCGGATCCGGGGTGATGGCGGCTGATATCCTGCTCAGACTCGAGCAGCTGGAACATCTGCCTCAGCACTACTACATCCTCGAATTAAGTGCGGAACTACAGCAGCGCCAGCGTGAGACGATCGGCTCAAAAGCGCCGCATCTGCTGGACAGGGTGACATGGTTGCACAGTATGCCGGATAACACACTGAATGCAGTGGTGCTGGCGAACGAGATACTGGATGCCATGCCGGTCGAATGTTTCAGAAAAAATGGCGATGGCATCGAGCAGCTGGTCATCGGTTTCGAGAACGGAGGCCTGCTATCAGATTATCGCCCGGCCGGTGAAGACCTGGCGCAGGTAGTGACCAATATCGAACACCGTATCGAGCAGGAACTACCGGACCAGTACAGTTCGGAAGTCAATCTCAATATCCAGCCCTGGTTGCAGTTTATCTATGATTCGTTGCAGTCCGGTGTGGTGTTACTCATCGATTATGGCTATACCGCCAGTGAATATTATATGAGCGAACGACAGAGAGGGACGCTCGTCTGCCACTACCAGCATCGCGCGCACAACAATCCATTCTGGTATCCCGGCCTGCAGGATATCACCGCGTTTGTGGATTTTACCGATGTGGCGCATGCTGCGGTGGATGTCGGTTACCACGTCGCGGCGTTCACCACGCAGGCAGCGTTTCTGATGAGCAGTGGGCTCGCCGACCTGCATCAGGAACAGCTCAGTGATGATGTGAAGCAACAGATCAGTCTGTCGCAACAGATAAAGACCCTGACCTTGCCATCGGAGATGGGTGAGAAATTTAAAGTGATGGCACTGGCGAAAGATTACGATGAATATATGTCCGGTTTCATGATGCAGGATCATCGTGGCAAGTTGTAACGTGGCTGAAACAGGATCCCGTCATAATTTTTGGATGGATATCCGCGCTTTTCGATTGATTCGCGGCTAAGGTTTTATGAATTCAAAGTTGGAAAGTTAAGTGGATATCATTCAGATCATCATCCTTGCACTGGTGCAGGGGTTAACCGAGTTTTTACCCATCTCCAGTTCAGCCCATCTGATACTGGTACCGGTGGTGACCGACTGGCAGGATCAGGGCCTGGCGTTCGATGTGGCCGTGCATGCAGGCACGCTGACAGCAGTAGTATTGTATTTCCGAAAAGAATTGTTGCGCATGACAGCAGAGTGGTTCGGCTCGTTTGCAGGTGAAGCGACCGCAGATAGCAGGCTGGCATGGATGGTGCTGATCGGTACATTACCTGTGGGTGTGGCAGGGCTGTTGTTCGAACACGTCATCGCAGACTATCTGCGTTCACCATTGGTTATCGCAACTACGACTATCGTGTTCGGGATGTTGCTGTGGCTGGCCGACAGCCGCAAACATGAGCAGCGAGATGAGTACAGTATCGACTGGCGATATGCGCTGCTGATCGGTGGTGCACAAGCGCTGGCACTGATTCCGGGAACATCACGTTCAGGTATCACCATCACCGCTGCCTTGTTACTGGGTCTGAATCGACAGGCATCAGCACGTTTTTCTTTTCTACTGTCTATCCCGGTCATCGTTCTGGCTGGGAGCTACGAGACACTGGGTTATATCGGAGTCGCCAGCATGGCAGATGCCACCGACCTGCTGGCAGGTGCATCGGTTTCGGCAATCAGTGCCTATCTCTGCATCCATTATTTTCTGAAGCTGCTCGACCGTATATCCATGATGCCGTTTGTTCTATATCGCATGATCCTCGGTGTCTTCCTGCTGGCGTTGTTCATCTGACGATCATGAATCCCCAACTGAAATACCGGACACTCTGGTTGTCTATCGGTTATACGATACTGTTATCTATCATCTATCTGTCTGTTACCAGTCAACCTGTCGATGTCGGAGTTGAGTTTCCTTTCCAGGACAAGTTCTTTCATGCGCTGGCATACTTCGTTCTGATGTTCTGGTTCGTGCAGATATATCATGAGCGTAAGCAGGTGTGGATATTTGCGATGCTGTTCTTTGTTGTCGGCATATCGATGGAGATCATCCAGAGTTTCGACCCTGCGCGCTATGCCGAATTCGAAGATATGATCGCGAATACTACGGGTATTGTTATCGCATTATTCTGTTCACGTTTTGGCTGGGATGGTCTATTGCTCAGGATGGAGAAAGTTTTCAGAGCTTAGCCGAGAAGAGTACGAAGGGATGATGTTTGAACTGTATCTCTTGTAATCCAGGGTTGAGATGTAATAAATCTAAGGTCGCTTATCACCACAAAGCGGAAATTTAGCTGTCCCTAATATAGGATGCGAAAATCGAAAAAGGGGACATTCAATTGGTTGGCAATAATGG
>WFUQ01000233.1 GCA_015484935.1 Gammaproteobacteria bacterium | reverse complement strand
CAGTATGACGATCAATGTCAGTGCGCAGAATGACCCACCGCAGATAACCTCGGCGGTCGCACCCGATGCAACAGAAACCGTTACCTATAACTTCAATGTGCCGGTGACCGATCTTGAAGATACTAATGATGGAACTGCCTTGAGCTGGTCGTTGAGTGGCCAGCCGACAGGCATGACGATCTCTGCCACCGGCGTGGTGAGCTGGACAGCACCGCAGAACTTTGTCACTACGAACGGTGCCAGTGCCACGTTTACTGCAACAGTACAGGATAGCGGTGGCCTGTCAGCTAGCCAGCTCTACACTATTTCTGTGCTGATACCGGATAGCGATAGCGACACCATCGCTGACTACGCAGATAACTGTCCGAATGACAGCAACACCGATCAGGCTGATCTTGATGACGATAATATCGGTGATACCTGTGACAACGATCGTGATGGTGACGGCATCGATAACAGTTTCGAGCTCCTCTATCCGGGCATACTGGATCCGGATGATCCGACAGATGCCGCCAATGATGATGACAACGATGGTCTGACTAATCTTGAAGAATTCCTGCAGGGCAAGAATCCGACCATTGACGATGCCGGCCCTGTGATCACTACACCGGAAGATATCGTCATCGATGCGACAGGTTACTTCACCGAGGTGGATACGGGTATGGCAACGGCTGTCGACCTGCAGGATGGTCCGGTACCTGTACGAAGAACCATCCTGGATACTGATGCGCAGATCGTCACTCTGCCACTCGCTCCTGGACATTACGATATCGAATGGAGCGCAATCGACCAGGTAGGTAACCAGACAAGGACGATACAATCGCTGGATATCAATCCATTGGTGAGTCTGTCTGTCGATCAGGTGATTGGTGAAGGACGCAGGGCGACGATCACTGCCACACTCAATGGTCGTGCAGCCCGTTACCCGGTCACACTAGGGTATGTTTTGACGGGTACGGCCGATGCTGCTGATTACGTTACGCCTTTAACCATAACCGCAGGTGCGGGTTCGATCACCGCAGATACGATCACGATAGATGGCGGCACTATGTTACAGTTCGCTGTCGATGTCAGTAGTGATATGGTCGTCGAAGCCGATGAGACGCTCATCGTGGGAATCACCGGCGTGGTCAATGCTGCTACAGGTGATAAGACCGAACACACTATCACTATCAGTGAAGCCAATATCGCACCGCTGGTCACCCTGCATACTGCACAGGCCGGCATGTCACGTACCACTGCCTATCCGGGAATGGGTGTGATTACAGTTACGGCTGTGGCAGATGATCCGAACGGAGATATCATCAGTTACGATTGGTCCGGTACTGACAGTGACGTATTATCGGTGTTGACAGCAGGTGGTACGCTGACAGACGCCACACTCAGTTTTGATCAGGATATGTTATTGCCCGGTCTCTATCACATCCGGGTTGCGGTCAGTGATGCAAGCCTGACGACCAGGGTCACTACAGCTATCCGTGTCGCCAGCACCACACCTGCGATACCGGTCGATAATGACCAGGATGGACTGGATGATGTGACCGGTGCTGTCGTTCCGGATACCGATGGTGATGGAATCAATGATGCTGTCGAAGGGGCAGGATTGAATGACAGTGATGATGATGGCGTCCCTGATTACCTGGACGTGAACAATGTTCCTGAATTACTGATCAACCAGTCCGAAGATCCGACTGTGGCGATGTATCTGCAGACCGACCCTGGCTTGTCGATCAAGTTAGGCCCAACAGCTCTCGCGGCTGGCAGGGTCGGAGGACGTATCGACTATGACGATCTCAGTACCTACGGTGGAGTGGGCGGCACATCGGCTGGTAATGTTGTCGATGACTATGAAAATGTGGGCGGTTACTATAATTTCGAAGTGTCTGGCCTGACCAGTGCAGACCGTGTTGCCAATGTGGTTATCCCGTTACAGACGTCGATCCGTATCGGTTCGGTTTACCGTAAATATAAACCTGCAAACACAAATCAGGCGGCAGGCTGGTACGACTTCGTCATCGATGAGAATAACAGGGTTGCGACCGCGCCAGGTCTGCCCGATGCCTGTCCTGCAGCGGGCAGTGACCTGTATGTGGATGGCTTAACACCATACAGCTTCTGTGTACAATT
>WFUQ01000232.1 GCA_015484935.1 Gammaproteobacteria bacterium | reverse complement strand
GCATCGGCAGAGGCGATGGCGTTTTTCCCCGAGCTACCGTTCTGTCCATTTGGCGGACCGCCGGGCTGGTATAACCGGGTCATGTATGAGCGTGATGTGTATCCTCAATATCGATATCCGCCATACTGGTCGCGATCGCCGTTACCATATCAGTATAGAAGTGTTCCCTACCCCTTTTATATGGAGCGGCCACGTCCACAGTTGCCGTACACAAACCGCTACAAAAATACGTTGCCTGAATAAGTCGTGTCCGCAGCGAGTTATCGATGCAGACGGTTTAATGACTGAATATCAGTGATTTCGAAGGAAAATTCTTACACACTTACTTCGCTGAAAGTGTGAATCTACGCATTCGCCTTATCGATCTTCGCCCATGCATCACGCAGGGTGACGGTACGGTTGAAGGTTAGTTTGTCGGACTGTTTGTCTTTGATGAAGTAGCCCAGTCGCTCGAACTGGTAGCGGGTGTCTTCATCCGGTGTTGCCAGTGACGGTTCGAGTTTGCAGTTTTCCAGTGTGATCAGCGATTCCGGGTTCAGGTGGGCGATGAAGTCATCGGTGCCCGCAGGGTTGGGGTGGCTGAACAGTCTGTCGTACAGGTTCACTCTGGCATCGACTGCGTGTTCGGCTGATACCCAGTGTATGGTGCCCTTGACCTTGCGTCCATCGGGGGTGCTGCCACCTCGGGATTCGGGGTCGTATGTGCAGATCAGTTCGATGACGTTGCCGGCATCATCTTTGATGACATCTGTGCAGGTGACATAGTAGGCATAACGCAGGCGCACTTCGCGTCCCTGCGACAGGCGGAAGAATTTTTTCGGGGCATCTTCCATGAAGTCGTCCCGTTCTATGTAGAGGGTTTTACTGAACGGGACAGTGCGTGTTCCCATCTCGGGTTTCTGCGGATGATTCTGCGCCTGCATGTCTTCGGTCTGGCCATCAGGGTAATTTTCGATGGTGACTTTCAGTGGGTCGAGCACCCCCATGACGCGCGGTGCTATCTCGTTCAGGTCTTCGCGTATGCTGTTTTCGAGCACGGCCATCTCGATGAAGCTGTCTTTCTTGGTGACACCGATGCGGTCACAGAAGTCGCGGATAGAGGCGGGTGTGTAGCCTCGTCTGCGCAGTCCAGAGATGGTCGGCATACGTGGGTCATCCCAGCTATCGACGTGCTTGTCGGTCACCAGTTGATTGAGTTTGCGTTTGCTGGTGATGGTGTATTTGAGTTGCAGTCGGGCGAACTCGATCTGTTGTGGATGTGCAGGTGTCTGCACCTGATTCAGTACCCAGTCGTACAGCGGGCGGTGGTCTTCGAACTCCAGTGTGCATAAAGAATGCGTGATGTTTTCGATGGCATCTGATATGCAATGGGTGTAATCGTACATCGGGTAGATAGGCCAGTCGTCACCGGTGCGTTGATGATGGGCTTTCTTGATGCGATACAGTGCCGGGTCGCGCATGTTGATGTTGGGGGAGGCCATATCGATCTTTGCGCGCAACAGATACTTGCCGTCTTCGAATTCACCGGCGCGCATGCGTGCGAACAGATCAAGATTGTCTTCGATGCTGCGATTACGGTCCGGGCTCTCGCGTCCGGGTTCGGTCAGGGTGCCGCGATACTCACGCATCTGCTTGGCATCGAGCGAATCGACATAGGCTTTGCCCTGTTTTATCAGTTCGACAGCGTAGTCATACAGTTGCTCGAAATAATCGGAGGCATGACACAGTTCGCTCCAGCGATAGCCGAGCCAGGCGACATCTTCCTTTATCGATTCGACGTATTCGTCGTCTTCTTTTTCCGGATTGGTATCATCGAAACGCAGGTTACACTTGCCGCCGAAATCTTCAGCCAGACCGAAGTTGATGCAGATCGATTTGGCATGACCGATGTGCAGATAACCGTTTGGCTCGGGTGGGAAACGGGTCTGTATGGCAGTGTGTTTGTTGGAATCCAGATCCTGCTGGATGATATTGCTGATGAAATTAGCAGGTTTTTGTGATTCGTTATTGTTTTCAGACATGTGACCCGTTGTCGCTACCTCGTTGCTCGTGCGCCGTATTGTACATGCTTACAGAGCAGCTTGCTCAGCCTGCAGATAGCTTTTTGACGGGTAGTTTCTGGCCACGAAAACGAATGCGACAGCGGTCGCAAACATCAGCAAGGTGAAGAACCAGTAGTAGTCAGCGCCAGCGAGTCGGCTGCTACCGTCATCGTTCTGGATGATGAAATTCACCGCGCTGGTGAACAGGTTGCCGAGCGCGATCGACATCATGAAAAATGCCATGATGAATGACTTCATCTTCTGCGGTGCCTGGGTGTAAGAAAATTCCAGACAGGTTATCGAGATCATGACTTCGGCCGAGGTCAGTACCACATAGGCCAGTAGCTGCCAGCCGATATGCGGGGTACCACCGGCATCGATCTGAACCTGCGCCATGCCGGTGATGGCAAAGGCGAGTACCGTGACGAACAGGCCGATGCTGATCTTGCGCAGCGGTGTCAGTTCAAAATACCGGTTCAGAAAAGGATAGATGACAATCGAGAACACCGGTATCAACACCATCACCAGCAGCGGATTGGCTGCCTGAATCTGTGCCGACAGTAGCTCGATGCCGAAGACTGTCCTATCCATGTCTTCGGCCTGTAATACCCAGGCTGAAGCGGTCTGGTCGAACAGTGCCCAGAACATGGCGACGAACAGATACAGCACAGCCAGCTTGCGCATCGCATGTAAGCCCTCCTGACTCAGGCACTGTGTGATGAAATGTTTGCCGGCTGGCGGGATATGTACGAACTGTTTTCGACCTGACCAGAAGATCACCGTAGCGGCCAGCATCAGCAGGCCGGGGATAGCGAACGCGACCGTGCTGCCATAGTGTTGTAGCGTCCACGGGATGAGCAGTGCCGAGGTGAATGCACCCAGATTGATAGCGAAATAGAACCAGCCGAACACGCGCGGCAGGTGGTGGGCGTTACTGTGACCGAACTGGTCACCCAGATGAGCCGATACGCAGGGTTTGATGCCGCCCGCGCCCAGTGCGATCAGTCCCAGCCCCAGTGCCAGCCCCAACCGGGTGTCATCCAGCGCCAGTGCGAAATGTCCCAGTGTGTAGATGAGAGACAGGAGTATGATGGTTTTGAATTTGCCCAACACGCCATCGGCAATCAGTGCGCCCAGCAAGGGGGTGAAGTACACCGCGGAGACGAACAGATGGAACCAGCCCTTGGCTTCATCAGCGGCCATGGTGTCCGGCTGCCCTGTGGTATCG
>WFUQ01000231.1 GCA_015484935.1 Gammaproteobacteria bacterium | reverse complement strand
CAGCGAACAGATACACTTCGCCACCACGTGCCAGTATCTCCTGGATATTGGATTTCACTTTTTCCTGGTGGCCATCTTTACAGGCAATCGCCACTGTCGGCAGGTCATCATCGATCAGCGCAATCGGACCATGCTTGAGTTCGCCTGCCGGGTATGCATCCGCATGGATATAAGATATCTCTTTTAGTTTGAGCGCGCCTTCCAGTGCGATGGGGAATAAGGTCCCGCGACCGATGAAGATAGCATTGGTCACATCGGTAAACGCGTCCGCCCACGCTTCTATCTGTGTCGTGTCTGCCAGCATGGTGTCGATGATTGTCGGCAGGTGGTATGACGCTTCGATGATCGCTTTGATGCGTGCCGCTTCCAGCGTACGGTGTTTGCCGACACCCAACATCAGTAACAGAAGAGACAATAACTGGGTGGTGAATGCCTTGGTCGAGGCGACGCCTATCTCCGGCCCGGCACGGGTCATCAATGCCAGATGACTTTCGCGCACCAGTGAGCTCTCCGGCACATTGCAAACACATAACTTATAGGCGCGATCGCCGATCCCTCGCAATGCAGCCAGGGTATCTGCTGTCTCACCTGACTGCGAGATGGTCACGACCAGCGTATCACCCAACAGGACCGGGTTACGGTAACGGTATTCGCTGGCGACTTCGACGTTACAGGCGATGCCCGCGATATCTTCCAGCCAGTATTTCGCCACCAGTCCGGCATGATAACTGGTTCCACAGGCGATGATCTGCACCTGTTTAACTTTTTCGAACAACTCATCCGCTTTCGGACCGAAGCTGTTCTCCACCACAGCACCATCGTGTACCCGACCTTCCAGCACGTCGGTCAGGCACTGTGGCTGCTCATAAATTTCCTTGAGCATGTAATGGCGGTACTCGCCTTTGGCAGTCGAATCCGAACTCAGATTGGATTCTTTGGTTTCACGCTCGACCTGCTTGCCGTGCTTGTCGAAGATCGTCAAAGAAGAGGTGCGAATGTCCGCGATATCGCCCTCTTCCATGAAGATAAAGCGTCGTGTCACCGGCAACAGCGCCGTCACATCAGAGGCGATAAAATACTCACCGATGCCGACACCGATGACCAGTGGACTACCACTTCGCGTGGCGATCATCCTGCCGGGCTGTTTCACCGACACCACACCGAGAGCATACGCCCCTTCAAAATCTTCGACTGCACAACGGACCGCATCCAGCAGATCCTTGCCATCCTGCAGATAATGTTCGATCTGATGCACCGCCACTTCTGTGTCGGTCTGTGAGGTAAATTCAAATCCGGCTGTCTGCTGGTCGGTTCTCAGCTGGGTGTGGTTTTCGATGATGCCGTTATGCACGATGGCAACTGACTGATTGCAGATGTGTGGATGCGCATTAGGTTCACTGGGTTCACCGTGTGTCGCCCAGCGGGTGTGTGCCACACCTGTGCTGCCGGCGATCGGGGTCTCGGTCAGCGAATCCGCCAGTGCCTGCACCTTGCCTACACGGCGCACCCGGTCCAGGCAGGTATCCGGGTTGATAACTGCGATACCAGCTGAGTCATAACCACGGTATTCGAGACGACGCAGCCCCTCCAGCAGGATGGGAGTAACGTTCCTTTCAGCGACAGCGCCGACAATTCCACACATGAGTCAAACCTGAGTAATAATAGAGTAGTGATACGATAGCTATATTGTAGTCGAGTTCAGTGATTTTGGTGCCTGAGTGCACACCCTTCCCGAGAGTTTCGAACTCGAACCAGCACGGTAATCCCATAGACAGAATACGGACTTGCGAGGACCACCGCTCACAGCCGTTCCAGTTGCTCACTCAATTCCAGCCATGTCAGCTCCGCCTGCTCGTGCTGTTGCTCGAATCCGGCTTTATCGTGTAACAGCTGTTGCAAAGCATGTTTGTTGCTCTCGGTATAGAGTTCGTTATCAGATAACCGCTGCTCGATCTCCGATATCCTGTCCGTCATCTCTTCCATGATAGCTTCCTGTTGCCGGATTTTTTTTCTCAGCGGCGCAGTCTTCTGTCTCTGTTCAGCTTCCTGCCGTTTTCGTTCCTTATTCGATAATACCGGTTCATCACTGATATTCTTGCCCTGTTGCGTACCATCGCGTCGGTTATCGGCATGATGATCCCTTAACCAGTCGGGGTATTCTTCGAGGCTCAAGGGAAACTCTCTCACCGCCTGCTGACTGACCAGCATCAATCTGTCACAGGTCACACTCAACAGATGCCGGTCATGTGACACGATGACCATGGCGCCGGAAAAATCCTGCAATGCCTCTGCCAGTGCCTGCCGCATCTCAAGGTCAAGATGATTGGTCGGTTCATCCAGCAACAGCAGATTCGGTTTCTGATAGATGATCATCGCCAGTACCAGACGGGATTTCTCACCACCGGAAAAATTCTGCACTCGGGTCAACGCCATGTCATTGGAAAATCCGAAACGGCCAAGATAGTTTCGTATATCTGCTTCACGCGCCTGCTTGTCCAGCTGTTGCAGATGTTCGACCGGTGTGTGCTCGTCGTGTAGCTGCTCCAGCTGTTGCTGGGCGAAATAACCGATCTTCGTTTCTCTGGCAAGACGGTACTCACCACCGGTGATCGCCAACTGGTTCGCCAACACTTTGATGAAAGTCGATTTACCGGCACCGTTCGGCCCGAGCAAGCCTACCCGGTCTCCCGGTAACAACTGAAAATCTGCATCTTTTATGATGAGTGTTTCACCATAACCGGCATCGACCGATTCGAGATGTAACAGACTATTCGGTATCTTCTCCGGTTCGAACAGAGAGAAGTGAAATGCCGAATCGACATGCGCCGGTGCAATCACCTGCATGCGCTCCAACGCTTTCAGACGACTCTGCGCCTGTTTCGCCTTGGTCGCTTTGGCACGGAAACGCTCTATGTAGGATTGTATATGCGCGATGTTACGTTGTTGTTTGACATACTCCGCCTGCTGGTTCGCCAGACGTTCCGCACGGATACGTTCGAAAGCTGAATAGTTGCCCGTATAGAGCTGGATACGTTGGTGTTCGAGATGTGCGATGTGCGTGCAGATAGCATTTAAAAAATCACGGTCATGCGAGATCAGCAGTAACGTACCTCGATAGGCTGACAACCACGTCTCCAGCCAGATGATGGTATCGAGATCGAGATGGTTGGTCGGTTCGTCCAGCAATAACAGGTCCGAACGGCACATTAACGCCTTTGCCAGATTCAGACGCATCTGCCAGCCACCGGAAAATTCGCTATTGGGGCGACTTTCGTCAGCCGCTGTAAAACCCAGTCCCGCCAGCAACTGACTGGCACGTGCGTTCGCCGTATAGCCGCCTATGTGATCGAGCTGTTCATGCAGTGTCGCCAGACGGATACCGTCATTCTCCTGCGCCGCTTTCGCCAGCTCGCGCTGTACCTGACGCAGCTCGGCATCACCATCGAGCACGAACTCGATAGCAGCTTGCTCGCTGTCCGGTAATTCCTGCGCGACATGCGCGATCACCCAGTTTTCCGGGTAGACACATTCACCTACATCCGCGTGAAGCTGATGAAGAATCAGAGAAAAGAAACTCGACTTGCCCGTACCATTGGCGCCTGTCAGACCCACCTTTTGACCAGGGTGTATCTGAAAACCCGTGTTCTCGAACAAGAGTCGGGTGCCGCGCCGTACGCTGAGATTGTTCGCCTGTAACATGGGCGGGGATTGTAACTGACTATCTAACGGGTTTCAGAGATGGTTTTCAGAACAGATATTTTATTCACTTTGCCGCGAAGGGCGCGAAGCGACGCGAATATAAAAATATCATGAGGCAACGAATACTCGCATCTGACTCATCAGTGCTCGTGTGCTTTGTGCTCTGATATCAGTGCGGGAAACTTGTGGGTGGCAAATTGGCTATGACAACGCAGACAGGTCTCCGTCATCTCTGAATAATAAAAACCGATCAGCTCCGGCTTTTCCATTTCAGCCGCATGACCGAGCATGCCCGCCAGATAATGAAACCGTTGATCGAGCTCTATAAATCCAGCAGGTAATCTGGAATGCAGCTCGTGCATCTGCTCTGTTGTGAGGCTCTGCTTCAGAACGTAACTGTCTTCCATCGATTCCGCGATAGGAACAATCCTGTTCCACCGGCCTGAGACGAAGAGCGGTTGAATTTTTGCCATCCCGTTCTGTAACTGGCGCATCTCCTGAGACAGCAGATCACGTAATTCTTGAGAAAGACGGGTCACGCCAGAATCATTGTTATCTTTGGTTTGCACATCGACCTCTGCCGCAAAACACAGAGGTGGTATAACCAGTGCAAGCAATAGCATTTTCTGTAACCTTCTCATTTTTAACTCCACCTTAATCAACAACATTATTGTTATTCAAACACCGCATTCAAACTTTCCAGAATATTACCCCACCCACCTTCGTGATTCGATCGGGTTTCCTCATCGACAAATCTGACATGAGTCAGTTCAACATGCGTTTTGTTATCCGCTACTTCACTAAAACTTATCGTGACCGTACTATCATCTGTTGAAAACGGCGACACCCAGGTGAATGCGAGTTTATCTGGTCGGTTTATTTCCAGATATTTTCCCGTGTGCGGAATCTTGTCATCACCTACCAGCATGATTATGGTGAAGCGACCTCCTTCACGTGCATCTG
>WFUQ01000230.1 GCA_015484935.1 Gammaproteobacteria bacterium | reverse complement strand
ATCATCGCCTGTGCTGCACTGTTCCTGTTTGAAGACGACAAGGTCGCCGAACTCGCCTGTCTGGCCGTACACCCGGACTACCAGTCAAACGGCCGTGGCGATGACCTGATGCAACATATCGAATGGCAGGCACGTAAACAACATATGGAACAACTGGTCACGCTCACCACGCGCACCATGCACTGGTTCGTCGAACGCGGCTTCAGCGAAACCGCGTTCAGCAAGATGCCGGTCGATAAGCAGAAGCTGTATAACTTCCAGCGCAGATCGAAAATACTCAGCAAACAGTTGTAGCCAACCGTGTTCAATGTCCCTCAGAGCGCCATCGAAGAGGCGGTGCATTTCGCGATAAAGGAAGACATCGGCAGTGGCGATATCACCGCCGAACTGATCTCACCCGAAACCTTCGCCTTGGCCACCGTCATCTCACGGGAAGATTGCATCCTGTGCGGCATGGACTGGTTCGAAGAAGTGTTCCGACAGATCGACGAGGAGATCCTGGTGGAATGGAGCGTGCAGGACGGTGACAGGATAAACGCCGATGATGTCATCTGCAGCATCAGTGGCCCGGCGCGACAACTCCTCAGTGGCGAACGTGCCGCACTGAATTTTTTACAGACCTTGTCCGCCACCGCGACACTCGCCAGTCGCTATGCGCAAGCAGTCGCGCATACCGATACCCGGGTACTCGACACCCGCAAGACCATCCCCGGTCTGCGTATCGCACAGAAGTACGCAGTCAGCTGTGGCGGTGGCTCGAATCATCGCACCGGTCTGTACGATGCTATCCTGATCAAGGAAAATCACATCCTCGCCTGCGGCAGTATCATCAGCGCGGTAGAAGAATCGAAATTCAGACACCCCGAGCTTGCGGTCGAAGTGGAAGTCGAATCACTGGATGAACTCGAACAGGCGATGTCGGCACAGGCAGACAGGGTGTTGCTGGACAACTTCAGCATCGACATGCTGACGCAGGCAGTCGCTATCGCCAAAGGCAAGATCGAGCTGGAGGCTTCCGGTGGTATCACTCTGGATAACATCGCACAGATCGCGGAAACCGGCGTGGACTACATCTCCACCGGTTCGATCACCAAAGATATCAAAGCCATCGACCTGTCGATGCGTTTCGACTGACCTGCTCAGGCGGCCGTGGCAACTCTCCGACTCGTCTATCGCAGCGCCTTCCTGTTGGTCGTCATCATCGCTGCCTGCTTCTTCACCCCGTTGGTGCAGACCGGCAGATTACAACCCGGTAGCCGCTCGGCACGTGCGACCGCTATCTGCCATCGATGGATAGCACGTGCGCTAGGTATACGCGTACGCGTACATGGTGAGATACACAAACATGCCTGCCTGTGTGTGAGCAATCACATCTCCTGGTTCGATATCAGCGCACTGGGTTCGGTCGCCCCGGTGCGATTCCTGTCCAAGATAGAAGTAAAACACTGGCCGGTGGTAGGCTGGCTGGCATCACGCGCCGGTACTCTGTACATCAAACGTGGTGGCAAAAAATCATCCAAAAATGCCATCCACGATATGAGTAAAGCCCTGAAACACGGACAATATGTCTGCCTGTTCGCCGAAGGCACCACCACCGATGGGCATATCCGAAAGTTTCACAGTCGCCTGATCCAGAGTGCGATCGATGCCGGATGCCCGGTACAGCCGGTGGCGATCCACTACCCGCCACCCGCCGGCATATCGGATCGGGTGCACCCCGATGTGCTGTTCGTAGGCAAAACCACCATGGCTGAATCCAGCCTGAAAGTACTGCGCTCAAAGAAAATCACGGTCGATATCTATTTCCTGCCGGTCATCAGCAGCGAAAACAGAAGCCGTGACGAGCTGGCGCAGCTGGCACAATCCGCTGTTGCCGACAGACTGAGCTGACCATCCTGCCCGTCGAATGGCGGGAACCTTTTTTCGTGTTTCTGCGTATACCTGTAAATAAGGGGAATTATTGACAGCGCCTGCCATCGACGCTGACCACTGAAGCATTCGCCATCTCACACAATAACAGACTACATCGGGGTCAGCAGGATGAAAAACAAGCCACACTACGTCGATAAATTTTCCCTCACCAACAAGACCACCGAACAACACTTCCTGCGTGCGCTACTCAATGCCGTGAACCAGAACGAGTTATGCCTGCATTATCAACCACGATTCGATTGTCGCGACGGGCAGCCGATATTATTCGAAGCACTGATACGCTGGAAACGCCCGCAGGTCGGCCTGCTGTACCCGGATGCATTCCTGCCCACCGCCGCGAAGCACGACCTGATGTTCAACATCAGCATGTGGGTATTTCAGCAGGCCTGTACCGATCTCATCTGGATGCGCAAGCACATCCATGAGCGATGCCGCCTGTCGATCAACATCTCCCTGCGCGAATGCGAGAGCATCTATCATGCACAGAAACTGTACGCTATCTGTAATGAGAATGGCCTCAGCCTCGCCGATTTCGAATTCGAGATAACCGAAAACATCTGTCCGCAGGATAGCAGGAAAGTCCTGGCCTTCTGCGATACGCTGACCAATCTGGGCGCCACCTTCAGTCTCGATGATTTCGGTACCAGCTATTCGCCCCTGAGCAATCTGTGCACATTGCCGATCACCACGATAAAAATCGACCGGCATTTTGTGAAAAAAATACAAGATAACTATAAAGAAGCCATACTGGTAAGTAACCTTATCAATCTGGCACAGGACATGAACATCACCACAGTGGCCGAAGGTGTGGAGACGGAAGAACAGGCCAATATCCTGCTCGATATGGGCTGCGATGAATTACAGGGCTTCTATCTATGCAGACCGCAGCGCAGGCATATCCTCGCAGCCGAACTGTCCACGACCGCGACGAACAGCCTGTTCACTCACTGAATCGATCCAGGACTGAATGACACTTATGCTTTTTTTGTCTGAAAGAAAACAACGTAAACGGTATGAGCAGTTCATCTCGCCGCATGTGAATCACCTGTACGGTCTGGCATGCCGGTTCAGCCAGAGTCGTGAAGATGCTGAAGACATCACCCAGGATCTGCTGATCAAGCTGTTCAAACAACAGAAACTGCTGGAGATGGAAAACCCCAGAGCCTACCTGTCACGGGCACTATATAACCAGTATGTAGACTACATGCGCAAGCAGGGCAGACATCTGGGCTCGGTGGATATCGATATCGACAACGAAGTCCCTGCGCCGGAAGCCGCAGCCAGCTCCCCCGAGAGTGCGGCTGAATTTG
Source organism: Gammaproteobacteria bacterium (assembly GCA_015484935.1). Taxonomy (GTDB): domain Bacteria; phylum Pseudomonadota; class Gammaproteobacteria; order SZUA-229; family SZUA-229; genus S139-92. The sequence continues at coordinate 1,336 of WFUQ01000230.1, read as the reverse complement.
ATCTCAACGTCTCCTCTCTGGATTCTGCCCTTGGCAAGCTCAGTAGCGACCACCGCGATATCGTCATCCTGCACGATATAGAAGGCTTCACCTACGATGAGATCAGCGATCTGCTCAAGATCGCCCCCGGCACCGCCAAATCGCGCCACCATCGCGCCCGAACCACGCTGAAAGCCGCATTGACCAGACAATAGCCCGACATTTGATGGAACCTTTTGGCACATCCATGCGTATTACCAGATAAGAGGCACACAATTATGAACTGCGAACAGACAAGACAATTATTCGAACAGGCGCAGCCACTCAGCGATGAGCAGCAGAGCCAGTACGACAGCCATCTGGCCGACTGCCATGCCTGCCAGACCTACGTGGCTTCCGAAAATCTGCTCAACCATGCCCTGCGCGAGCTGCCCGAGCCAGCAGCACCCGCCCGCATCATGAAGCAGGCCATGCGGCAGATCAGCATCCAGCAGCGTCTGGCACGGCTGAAAGTAGTCAACATCGGTGTCGGTCTGGCATTCGCCGCCAGTCTGATGGTCGCCGTCATCATGCCAGCGCTGTTCGAACCGGCGCAGCAACAGGATGTGGTATCGGCTATCACCATGTCGATGAACAGTCCTCGCACGGTCAACATCCAGTTCGACAGCCCGGAGCAGGTCGACGAAGCGGTCATCATCGTCTCATTACCACAGAATCTTCGAGTCGCCGGTTATGAGCACAACAGCGAACTCCGCTGGACCACCGCATTGAAAGCCGGAAAAAATTCTTTACAGCTTCCCCTGGTCGCAAGCAGCGAAGGGACCGGTTTGTTGCGATCTGCACTGATGATAAATGGTAAATCAAAGGAATTCACTTTACAGGTTGATGTATCGACCGAACAATCACCAACAAGCGAAATGAACAACGCTACCGTATAACTTTTTCAGGAGTAAACATTATGAAACGTACCGCACTACATCTAGCAATCCTCGCCGCCATGGCAATCCCTGCAACCAGCATGGCGATCGATATAGACGAAGTCACTATCCAGGTAGTCGATGACGCTAACAACAGCCACAACATCACGCTTCCGGATATGGGCTCACCTACCGATGGCACCGGCGTAGCCGATAACACCTCTGACGATAATCCGGGTCACGATGCTGACGACGACAGCAATGACGACAAGTCCGGCGATGACAGCAACGATGATCACGAAGACGAATCAGCAGACGATAGTAAAGACGACAACGATGACTCAAATGATGATGCTGACGAGTCAGACGATGACGATCATAACGAATCTAACGATGCCAAAGATGACGACAACGATGCGTCTGATGACTCTAACGATGAC
>WFUQ01000229.1 GCA_015484935.1 Gammaproteobacteria bacterium | reverse complement strand
TAGACAATCATCTTCGATTCGTCGATACGCACCGCTTGCAGATCCTGATGTAACAGGACGTTCAGGCGCAGGTTGTCTTCAGCTGTTAGATCCATGATATAAAATTGAAACCTTGAGTCCGCTAATAAACGTAAATGGACGCTACATATTCTAAAAACGAAAGTCGATCTGTTTTTATCAACGCGGGATCACATCCACCAGCAAATTAATTTAATTGAATCCGTTCACCGAATGGCACCGTACCTTTACCTTTGACCAACCAGACGACCGGGTACATCGGTTCTGTTTCCGGGAAAATGCCTTCGGTGTCGGTGAAATAGATCAAGGCATCCGGCGGCATATCCTGTCGCTCTACCCAGTCGAATACCGGACGGAAGTTGGTGCCTCCGCCGCCTCGCAGTTCCACATCGAAGGTGAATTCATCCCATGCTTCAAAGTACCAGGGGCTGCCATAATTCAGTTCTGAATCACAGCTCAGCAATGTGATACGTGCGCGCACCTGACTCTTGATTGCGTCGATCTCCGAGATGAAATGCTGTATCTCTTCTTCCGATATCGAACCGCTGGTATCCACCGCCACCACCACATTCACCTGATGACTGCGCAGGCTGGGGTAGACCGCCGGATCACCACGCCGTGTAGAAGGCCGCGAATAACTGTAATCATCACGCGCAGTGGCGGAAAGGTAACGCGCCAACAACATGCGCCAGGGCAGTTTCGGCTGCAACAGATAATCCACCATGCGTGCCATCTCGCCTTCCAGCTTGCCTGACTGCAACGCCTGTTGCGCAGCGGCTGCCATGCGCTGCTGCCATTGCGTACTTAATTCGTCCATCTCCTGCTCGGACATGGCAGGCGGTGGCGCACTGCCCATGCTCTGACCTTTGTCCTGCGATTCTTCTTCGTTACCGTCACCGTCCTTCTTGTCATCCTTCTGCCTTTCCTGATCGCTGTTACCGCCGCCTTTATTCTGTTCTTTTTCGTTGTCATCGTTATCCGAACTGTCATCATCCTGATTATCTTCCAGATCACGCTCACCGGCATTATCTTCCTCCTGCAGACAGGGATAGATCTCTTCGGCGGTCATACCTTCGTATTCACGCAGGTATTGCGCATCCGGTGTCGGCTTCAGACCATCGTTGATCAACAGTGGATTCACCGCGTAATCACAGGCCAGCTCCCAGCGGAGTTTGACCCGATGTCCGCGACGATGGAAATGCGATAAGGCACAATGCATCGCTTCGTGCGACAAGGCGAACTGGGTCTGCTCGCCACTCAAGGCATCCATGTAGTCCGGGTTATAGTAAAGCGTCTTACCATCGCTGAACGTGGTTTCACACCAGGAGGAATCAGCCGCCACCATAGGCAGGCGCAACACCAGCGCACCGAGGAAAGGCTTGTCTAAAATCAGACGGGTGCGTGCGGTAGCGAGTTTGGTTTCAACATCAGCGTGATCCATCAGGAAATACCTGAAATATTCACCGCAGAGACGCAGAGGACGCCGAGAAAGGCATACTTGGATTTAGCCATCATAATTTAATACTTTTCGTCGTATTCCCTGCTTTAAAACACTAACGTTAAAATTTATCAATAAACCCAACTTGCAGTTAGTCAATTTCAAATAAGACAGCAGTTGAGCATCATGAATTGGCATTATCTTCTCGATTGCCTTCAGCTCAACTACAACTGCACCCTCAACAAGCAGATCCATTCTGTAACCACAGTCCAAACGCACGCCCTTATATTCAACAGGAATATTGCACTGCCGACTATATTGAATTCCTCTTAAGTCAAACTCATGACATAGACACTCTTCGTATGCCGACTCCAACAAACCTGGCCCAAGAATTTTATGCACATTAATTGCTGCACCTATAACATTTTTCGAAATATCATTAACATCCATATCTTCTCTGCGTCCTCTGCGTCTCTGCGGTGAATTATTCCTAATAAAGCATTATATCCGCAATCTTGTCCGCCCAGTCAGTGAACTCGGGCACGGCGAATATATCCTGCCCTATCGCACGATGCATATCTGATACCAGCATCACGCCCATCTCGCGTTGTTTGAAACGACCTGCGTAGTTGAGGATGTTGCCGTGCACTTTAGTTGCATCGGCGTTGTCTTTCGCACGTATGGCACGACCGACCAGCGCGGTTGCGACTGCGTACTGCAAGTCGATCTCGGTCGGTGCAGGCACATCGTCACCATTGATGATGGCATCGAGGTCAGGCATCTGATCGAGACTTTCGATGAAGGCTCTTAATTCGACACCGGCAGCATTACCGACACATGCCTGTAATGCACCCAGTAACAGATCAGGATGATCGCTGAATTTATACAGTGCGCGATGTGCGAATTCCCACGAACGTGGCGAAGGGAATGCGACCGGATTGTGCGATGGATCGAAATCGAACAACAGATCCTGACGGAAGCGCAGGAAAGCGATGATACGTTCATCGATGCTGTTGGCATACGCCCACGCTACCCAGTCATCCAGATTGATATCGACTTCATAATGCGAGAAGCGATTCGCCAACGGTGCCGGCATGCTGTAGGTGACACCACGGTCACCCTGTCGATTCCCCGCCGCGATGATCGCCCAGCCTTTCGGCACTTCGTATTCGCCCAGCTTGCGATCCAGGATCAACTGATAAGCTGCTGCCGACACACTCGGTGGTGCCGAGGTGATCTCGTCGATGAACAGGATACCGTCTTCGCCATGGCGCTTCAGACTCGGCAACATGGCAGGGATAGCCCACTCCACTTCCTCACCATTCCGGAACGGGATACCACGGAGATCACTGGGTTCCATCTGTGAGAGCCGGATGTCGATCAACTGCACATTATGACGGTCGGCGACCTGCGCCACCATCTGGGATTTTCCGACACCCGGTGGTCCCCATAACATCACCGGCGTATGGTGACCTTCGTGTGTGCTGGCGTATTCTTTTTCGATGACTGCTAATAGATGTGCTGGTCGCATGGTATTGTTTCTGTTTATTATTTTTTGATAGATTTGGATTATTCACCGCAGAGACGCAGAGGTCGCTGAGAAAAACGTCATGCAAGTGTTGTCTTTCTCTGCGCTCTCCGCGTCTCTGCGGTGAAATTAAAACCCCGCCAACTTATACAACCGCTGGGCTTCTTCCGGATCCTTATCGACGATCTTGCCTTCTTCGTATAGCATCGCCAGTGTGGTCATCGAGCCTGTCAGCCCCTGCTCGGCGGCACGCTTGAACCACTTCACCGCCTCGGCACCATCCTGCTCGACACACTCACCTTCCATATACATGAAACCCAGACCGTGCTGCGCGACGGCGTGCCCCTGCTCTGCCGCAGCCAGCATGTACGCCGCTGCCTGTTTCTCATTGGTGACGGTCCCCAGACCATTCTGATACATGATGGCGCACCGGTGCTGTGCCTCGGCATCCCCTTTTTCTGCCAGAGGATTGAGAAACCGCAGTGCCTGCGAAAAATTCCGGGATTCGAATGCGGCCACCCCACTCGAAAAGGAGGCATCCATATCGCTGATTTCCATACTGTTTTCTTCTGACATAATCTTCTCTAACTATTCTTTCAATCGGACAGTTTACCATGCTATCTTCTTTCAGCATTTCAGCAATACCCTCGTTGGGAAGTATCGCTTTGTGCCATGCCACTCTCTCCCAAATGGGATATAAGCAGCTATTTCATCGATATAGGCGAATCGGGTATAATCTGCCCCCAATAAAACAGTGTGATTGACCTGTTTGAACTTAAATTTCGTTTTCAGCCCTGATGTGACTTCAGGCTGGCAACATTACAAACTACGGGGAAACCGAGATGAACCAACAGTATTTTGATGCAGTGACCAAGATGGAAGCAGCTGGCGTAGATCCTGAATATATCCAGGGCTGGCAAGGTGGTTATGTACTGAACCCAGAACGTGAAGAACAGCGTGTAAACGATGCTTACAATGCTGGTTACGAAGATGGCAAAGAGAAAAATGCTGATAACTACAGCAACTGGACTAAATAAGATTTAGCTCAGACATAAAATCAAAAAAGGCCGGTTTTTTAACCGGCCTTTTTTTCGCCTGAGAACATCGGGTCACCGATTACAACCGTTCAAAAGTTGCGACAATGACTCTGGCTAGCCCAGAGCATCCCTCACACACCTCACCATCTCATCCTGCGAATAAGGTTTTCTCAACAGTGCCGCATCAAAACGGTGCTGATCTTTTTCCGTCACTGCTTTTTCTGTGTAACCTGAAGTGAACAATATCTTGAGATCGGGATAGCTTTCTGCAGCCTTCTCGGCCAGCTCATAACCGTTTATACCACCGGGCATGACGATATCACTGAACAGCAGACTGATATCAGGTTCCTGTTCCAGTATCTCAAGCGCCTGTCGGCCGTCACTGGCTGTCAGCACTCTGTAACCCTGCTCCTGCAATGATTCGGTAGCCAGCTCCAGCAGACCACTCTCATCATCGAATACCAGCAATGTCTCAGTCCCACGCTGTAGCGGACTGTTCTTATCTACAGGACGGATGGAGACAGGTTCTTCGGCTTCGACAGACCTTGGTAGATAGAGCAGAAAAGTAGTGCCTTCACCTTTCTGTGATTTCACCTTGATATAGCCTTCCGAGCGTTGTACAAAACCAAATACCATGGACAGTCCAAGCCCGGTGCCTGCACCCTGAGGTTTTGTGGTGAAGAAAGGCTCGAAGATCCTGTCGAGCAGTTCAGCATCGATTCCCTGCCCGCAATCACTCACTTCAAGCTGCACATAGTCACCGATAACCGCCCCCGGGTTACTCGCACAAAACAGGTCTCCCAGAGTGACGTTGGCCGTCTTGAGCAATACGCGACCTCGATTGTCCATAGCATCACGTGCGTTGAGGATCAGATTGAGCAGCGTATCCTGAAAGTCACCGGGATCTATTTCGGTCTTCCATAGATCGTCGGCAAGCTCATGGATTATTTCCACCTGTGGTGTTACCGAGCGGGTGATCAGGCTCTCCATGTTACCGATTTCCGTATTGATATCTGTGACGACTTTCTTTTCAGCCTGCTTGCGCGAGAAGCCGAGCAACTGCTTGGTCAGGTCGATAGCACGCTGGGTTGCTTTGTTGATGGTTGACAGTCGTTTAGCTATCTTCTCATCCGCTCCTAGCTGACGCTCCAGCAGACTCAGATGCCCCAACACGACACCGAGTATATTGTTGAAATCGTGCGCGATGCCTCCTGTCAGCTCGCCTATCGCTTCCATCTTCTGGGTACGACGCAAGGCTTCTTCAGTCTGCTTACGTTCAGTGATGTCCGTACTCATGCTGATATAACTCTGAGGTTCACCATCGGCATCCGTGAACGGAACGATAGTACTCTCTAACCAGTAGTCAGTATCGTCTTTGGTACGATTACATATCTCCCCACGCCATATCTCTCCTGCTGAAATAGCACGATACATCTCTGTATAAAAATCATCATCATGCTGTGAAGAATTGAGCAGGCTGAGATGCTTACCCAACAGCTCCTCCTGGGTGTAACCACTGCACTAACAAAACCTGTTATTTGCATAGTTGATATTCCCTCGAAGATCTGTGATAGAGACGATCGCATGTTCATCCAGTGCATGCTTCTGTTCTGCCAGATCACTCAGTGCCTGCGTCAACTTTCTCTCATCCTTGCGTGAAACGCGTGTCATAATCACTGCGATCACCACGATACCGGTTATCAGCAACAGGCCACCGAGCAACAGAAAATTTCGGCTGCTACTCTGAAAACCGTTCTTCACCTCATCGATGAACAGGAGCGTCTTCTTGTTGTATTCCTCGATGGTCAGATTGATCTGTCTGAGCACACTATCCTGACCGGGTATCGCCTGCTCGAACAACAGTTTTTTTGCAACCTCCCGTTCGCCATCAAGAAATAACTCAGCGATTCTGGTCTGCAACTTCTGATTTCTCCCGGCAAGCAAATCCTGTTTCGCGAGCAGGTCAGCTTCGACATCATTCAGTTGTAACGCAACCAGTTTCTGTCGGTTTATGATATAGCTCAATGCTTTCTTGCTGAATTCCTGATTCAATTCATCCAGTTCAAAGGCGTCGTCTTCGGCCAGCATCTTGAGTAATATCAATGAACGATCACGAGCGACATTAGCCATATCGGTCAATAGATGCAGCTTCTGTTGCTGCTCGACGATAGTTTCGATGGTGCTGTTATAGGTGTTTTTTACATTGCTATATCCGTTGTACAAGACATAGGCAAGTGCCAGAAAAATAATCAGGACAGCTACGACCAGTTGATGTTTACTGAGATCGAACAGTCTGGTGAGATCGAATCCGTTAGCAGCCATATTACTGGGTTTTAGATCAGCACTCACACAGCCACCTTGCACAAGGTGATAATGCACCCGAATTTCGAGTAGCGACAATCAAGTCTACACCCACGACTGAACAGTCTTACAGACCATTGCGGCACCGTATACCCTGATACGGATGCATTTTTTGTGGAGACATATCTCACTCTACAACAACCTGATGAAAACTTAAGAACGCTATAGCATCCTTTACAATAAATTACGAGCCACCCTTTTAAAGGTTTTCAGTGCATCCGGAATCTCGATATCCATCACCTGATCGGTTACCCATTTGTTGTCCTTCTCGCCCATCTTCTGCATGACATATTCGCCTACACGACGTCTCAGCTGAAAACCCGGTTCACCTTCGTCGAAGCTGAACTCTGAATATTCAGCCATGCGTTGATTCAGCAGACTGATGAACTCTGCCTTGAAGTCAGCCTGTTTTGCCTCGCCTTCGTTCACGTCACGACGGTTATCGTGCATGGTCTTAGCCAGATTCAGTGCCATGGCATTGATCAGCTCACGACGCTGTTCTTCGCTATAGTCCTTGTCCGCGCTCATACGATCGACGACGTGCACAAAAAACGCCACCAGTTCCGCAATCACATCGAGCCGCATATTGTAGGTATCTGTCTGAAACCCTTCATTTTCCATGTGCAACACATTGGCACCGGCGATACGCCACAGATTGAAGCCCAGCGCACTGCCTATTTCATCAGCACTGCGTTGCCTGTCTTTATCATTCCACTTGCTTTTTACACGTATTTTCACGATTCTCTCTTTGTTCTGTACTCCGACCAATGGGGATGCCAGCCGGAAAATGGAATAGTATACTGTTTTACTCGGGTATTATATTCCTCTTTGGGGGTGCCGTCAGGTGAGGTGATCGAAAGTGCACAGTCCGGAAACCGAACAACTGATACAGACGGTGCAGCGCAATTGCCACATCTCCGATGCACGTTTCGCGGGCAACTATACCCTGTGTATCTACCTGCTGAAGATGCGTGAATTCTATCGCTGGGAGCGCGCGCGAGCAT
>WFUQ01000228.1 GCA_015484935.1 Gammaproteobacteria bacterium | reverse complement strand
TGACGAACTTGGCGATACGCCAGCTGAATAACAGGTCTTTCATCTCCTGTTCGCTCGGTTGTTTCTCGGTGACAACGGTCAGGTCATCGTACAGAGCCAGATCGGCATCCTGTACCAGCAGGCCGCCATTCACCCGTTTGAAATCCAGCCGTTGCGAGGCTTCGCCCCACTCGCCACATTCCAGCAGGCGGACATTCTTCTTCTCGCTGACGATCTGCGCTGCAGCATCACTCACAGCAGGTGCGATGATGACTTCGACGAACTGTCGATCGACGATCGCCTTGGCGGTGTCGGTATCCAGTTCACGGTTAAACGCGATGATGCCACCGAAAGCAGATTCCGGGTCGGTGCTGTAAGCGCGGTCATAGGCCTGTAACAGGTCGGCATCGATGGCGACACCACAGGGGTTGGCATGTTTGACGATGACACAGGCCGGTTCGTCGAACTGCTTGACGCATTCCAGCGCCGCGTCGGTATCACCGATGTTGTTGTAGGAGAGTTCTTTACCCTGAATCTGCCGGGCAGTAGCGACACTGGCCTCAGTGACATTGGCTTCGGTGTAGAACGCCGCACCCTGATGCGGGTTCTCGCCATAGCGCATCGCCTGCACCTTGTTATATTGCAGGTTGATGGTGCGTGGCAGTGGTTCTTTTTCGCCTTCGGCGTTGATGCGTCCCAGATAGTTGGCGATCATGCCGTCATAGTTGGAGGTATGCTCGAACGCTTTGACTGCAAGATCGAAACGGGTGGCATCGCTGACCTTGTCAGTCGAATTGATCTCCTCGATGACGCGGTCATAATCAGCCGGATCGACCACGATAGAGACATAGGCGTGATTCTTCGCGGTGGCACGTACCATCGCAGGGCCGCCGATGTCGATGTTTTCGATAGCATCGTCCAGCGTACAATCCGGGTTGGTGACCGTGGCTTCGAAGGGGTACAGGTTCACCACCACCAGATCAATCGGTGCGATGTCATTGTCTTTCATCACGTCATCATCGATACCACGACGTCCCAGTACGCCACCGTGAATCTTCGGATGCAGGGTCTTGACGCGACCGTCCATGATCTCCGGAAAGCCGGTGTGTTTGGATACTTCCATCACCGGGATGAAGTTGTCGATCAACAGTTTGGCGGTGCCACCTGTAGACAGGATCTCGATACCTTTTTCGTGCAGGGCTTTGGCAAACTCGACGATGCCTGCTTTATCGGAAACGCTGATGAGTGCGCGACGCACCGGATAGGAATTAGTCATGGTCTGGTCTTGGTTGTGATTGCTGGAAAAGCGCGAATTATAACTGAAAATCGCACACGGAAAGAGTGCAATATCGCCCGGGTGCTAACCGGTGGGATGACGGGAGACAGGCAGGGAGTCGCCTGTCTCTGTTTCGCATGGCTGGACTGTCGGGGTTGTCGACCGGTGCTTATTTATGCAGATTGTACTGGCGCAGTTTCTTGCGCAGGGTGCCGCGATTCAGACCCAGATAGGCCGCTGCTTTAGACTGATTGCCCTTGGTGTGTTCCAGGATGGCCTCCAGCAGGGGTTGTTCCACTTGTCTCAACACCAGATCATACATCTCGCTTGGTTGTGCGCCTTCCAGTTCGTACAGATAACGACGGATGGAATGTTTCACTGCATGTGTCAGCTGTGATATCTCTTCTTGTTTCGGTTCGTTTTCATCAAGCATATCTTCGATGTGTTGTACGTTGGCGCTCATGCAACCCGGCTCCCCTCGATTAGTGTGACCATCGCGTCGGGCGATTCGATCATCATATTATTGTTTGGATAATCTTTCAGGTCGTCGAAATATTGTTGCACCAGTCGCAACTGTTGTTGCGCAGATTCGACCTGATTTATCTGTTGTCTGAATATACGCGCACCTGCATGTCGATTGCAATACCAGCCGATATGTTTTCTTGCGATCCGCACTCCTTTCTGTTCGCCATAGAACTGATGCAGTGCCTGAAGATGTGTTTGCAGTGTCTGACTGATATCCTGATAAGACGGTGGTGGCAGCAGTTCACCCGTCTGTAGATAATGCCTTATCTCACGGAATATCCATGGATTACCCTGTGCACCGCGACCGATCATCAGACCATCCGCCTGCGTGTGAGTCAGAACCTGTCTGGCTTTGACCGGGTCGGTGATGTCGCCGTTGGCGATCACCGGAATCGACACGGCTGATTTGATCGCAGCGATGGTATCGTACTCTGCATCACCGTTATATTTACAGGCCTTGGTGCGACCGTGCACCGACAGCGCCTGGATGCCGGCGTCCTGTGCGATATGCGCGATACGCACAGCGTTGCGGTTACGGGTATCCCAGCCGGTGCGTATCTTTAATGTGACAGGCGCATCGACTGCACCGACGACTGCTTGCAGTATCTGTGTAACTTTTTTCTCGTCTCTGAGCAGGGCCGAGCCAGCTGCGACATTACAAACTTTTTTCGCAGGACAGCCCATGTTGATATCGATGATCTGAGCACCGTTGGCGATGTTGTACTGTGCCGCCTCGGCCATCTGTTCGGGTTCGGTACCGGCTATCTGCACACTGCGAGGCAGACTTTCACCCGTGTGGTCTAACTTGCGTCGGGTTTTTTCGGTGTGCCAGAGGTGACGCTGTGAAGTCACCATCTCGGAGACCGCCATGCCTGCGCCCAGTTGCCGACACAATATACGGAACGGCCGATCAGTCACACCCGCCATAGGGGCGAGTATGAGGTTGTTCTCCAGCTTGTAGGGGCCGATCTGCATGATGTGATTTTCGCATATTTTGTTGTTATGGTGGTGTGAGGTAGGTGGTAAAAACAGTAGTCCGCGAATGAACGCGAATAAACGCAAATAAAAACGAATATTTTTTGTGTAAAAAGTTGTGCGATTGTGTTGACCTGCGGAATGCTTAAACAGCTTCGATATGGTCTTGCCC
>WFUQ01000227.1 GCA_015484935.1 Gammaproteobacteria bacterium | reverse complement strand
GCCTGATTCACAAACTGGCGATCTACTGGCCGATGAATCGTTGAAACAATACCGGCCGCTGGCTGACCGCATGCGTCCAGCCTCGTTGGCAGACTGTGCCGGTCAGCAACATGTCATCGGCTCACAACATGTACTGGCGCAATCAATCGAAAAGCAGCATATGCATTCGATGGTGTTCTGGGGGCCGCCGGGTACCGGGAAAACCACACTGGCAAGAATCTTTGCGTCTTCTGCACAGGCAGAGTTCATCTCGCTTTCGGCCGTGTTGTCGGGGGTGAAAGATATACGCGCTGCGATCGATCAGGCAAAGATGAATCTGTTGGCAGGTAAACAGACCATATTGTTTGTCGACGAGGTGCATCGTTTCAATAAAACGCAACAGGATGCGTTCCTGCCGCATATCGAAGATGGCACTATCTATTTCATCGGTGCTACCACCGAGAATCCTTCGTTCGAGTTAAACAATGCCTTGCTGTCGCGCGTCAAAGTCTATGTATTAAAAAGTCTGGATGCGGACGCCATCGAGTCGGTGATCAATCGTGCCATCGAAGATGACGAGATTTTACGTTCGCTCGATATCCGGATAGATGACAAGGCACTGGCTATGCTGGCATCCGTAGCTGATGGTGATGCCCGTCGAGCATTGAATTTTCTGGAGATCGCGATCGATCTGGCCGATGACGATACTTCGACGATAGACATCACCGAATCCATCATCGAGGATGTCACCTCGCAGACCTTGCGCCGCTTCGACAAGGGCGGTGAAGCCTTTTATGACCAGATATCCGCCATGCACAAGTCGGTGCGTGGCAGTGACCCGGATGCGGCACTGTACTGGTTCGCGCGTATGATCGATGGTGGTTGTGATCCGTTGTATATCGCTCGTCGGGTGGTGCGCATGGCATCAGAAGACATCGGCAATGCTGATCCGAGAGGTTTGCAACTGGCACTGGATGCATGGAATACGTTCGAGCGTCTGGGTAGCCCGGAAGGAGAGCTGGCTATCGCGCAGGCGGTCGCATACCTTGCCTGTACCAGCAAGAGCAATGCGGTCTACAAGGCCTATAATCTGGCGATGAAAGATGCGCGTCAATCCGGTTCACTGGAAGTGCCGCTGCATATCCGTAACGCACCGACCACGCTGATGAAAGACCTGGGCTACGGTAAAGATTACCGTTACGCACATGATGAGCAGGATGGTTTTGCCGCAGGCGAAAACTATCTACCGGAAGAACTGGCCGACAGGCAGTATTATCAACCAGTCGATCGGGGGCTTGAGGTGAAGATAGGTGAAAAACTTGCCCGTCTTCGTGCTATCAACCAGAAGTACCGCAGCGACAATCGTTAGCAAGACGGAAGCTGTCTTGTCTGGAATTATTTGCCCGGGAAGGTATTTATGGTCATACTGTGTACTTCGACCGTTTCGCTGATTATGGTGCGCTTATGACCTCTCTGTCTCGACTTGTATTGCTAGCTATATGCTTGATTAGTCCTCAAATTCTGTTCGCAGCAGATAACCAGCCGTTACGTTTTGGTATTCTGTCCATCGCACAGCCGTCACGTATCTACACAAAATGGCAACCGTTTGCTGATTATATGAGCGATAAACTCGGGAGGCCGGTCGAACTGGTCGTGCCACGTGGTTTCGGCAAGATGAAAAAAATTATCGCCAGTGGTGGTGTTGATTTCTTCTACATCAATTCACATGTGTTCTATCGCCTGAAACAGGAAGGCAAGGCCATCGGTGTCGCACAGATGCAGAATATATCGGGCAACACTACCAGCCGCAGCGAGGTTTTCGTGCAGCGTGGCAGTGGTATCGATGATATCGGTGATCTCAAAGGTAAAAAAGTCGCTTACGTCAGTCCCATGGGGGCGGGTGGTTATCTGGCACCGCGTGCATTTCTGAATAATTCGGGGCTGGACGGAGAGACAGATATAAAAGAAGTGTTTACCAAGAATCTCTCTAATTCTATCCATGGCGTGTTGCTCGGTGATTATGATGCGGCAACCATGTGTGGTGTCAATTATCGGTTGATGAGCAAGAAGATAGATACGGGCGAACTCAAGGTGATCGCCATGAGTGATACTTATCCCGAGAATGTGGTCGGAGCCAGATCTGACCTGTCACCTGAGGTGATCGATTCGTTCCGTCAGATTTTACTGGATTTGCCTGACAGTGAAGACGGGCGGGGCTTGCTCGATAAAATGCGTAGCATGAAGATACAGAAATTCGTGAAGTACGATCCTGCTCTTGAGGAGCTGACCAGAGAGTTGTTGCGTGAGAGTCATCTTTAACTGGTGATACAGGTTATGAATCTCGGTATTTTTGCACGTGTGTTGATCAGCCTGATGATACTGTTGATCATCAGTACCAGTATCATGGGCGTCATGCTGCTGGATGATGCACGTGAAACCGTCGATAAATTCAGATTACAGCAGGCACACACTCTGGCTGAAGGGCTGGCAGAGGGCAGTCTCGATGCTCTGGCAGCTAAAGATTATGAACTGCTGGAGCGTTGGGTGATCGCGATGACCCCGATAGAAGACTTTGCCTACGCGTATCTGAGTCGTGCGGATGGTGTCATCCTCACGCATACCAGACCAGAGATGGTTGCCCGCAGAGGCGAGCCACTGGGGCAACTGACAGCGCCGATAGTGCGCAATCTCGAATACAGGGGGCGACCTGTACGCGAAGTAGTTCATTCGGCTCACCTCGGTAACAGGCACATGGCAAATGCTCATCTCGCCTATTTCCTTGATACCAAACCCTACTTTGCCGAAGACAGTGTACCTCGTCTGGTGACGGTATTACTGGCCTCCCTGCTGGCGTTCGGTTTGGCTACCTACCTGGTATTGCGTCGCTTCCTCAAGCCTGTTGAAACATTATCCCGGGTGATCGAGAACACGGATAACTTCCAGCATGATATGCCAGAGGAGCTGATGCAGCAGAAAGACGAGATAGGTCTGCTGGCATGTAATTTCTATGGCTTGATGAAAAGACTTTCCGATAGTTATAACAGCCTGTTCAGAGAAAAAGAGTTTAATCAGGTGACGCTCGATTCCATCGGTGATGCGGTTATGGTGACTGATGAAGATGGCCGTATCCAGTATATGAATCCAGTTGCGGTTAACCTCACAGGCTGGTCAGTCGATGATGCGAAAGGTCACTCGGTCAAGGGTATCTTCCCTATCGTCGATGCGAGTACTCGTGATGCCATCCCTAATCCGGTCGAAAAAGTGTTGCAGACCGGAGAGGTGGTATACCTGAGTAATCATACGACGTTGATCTCCAAAGATGGCACTGAATATCAGATTGCAGATTCGGCAGCACCTATCCGTAACAGACAAGGTGATATCCTGGGTATGGTGCTGGTATTCAATGATGTCACTGAGGCGTATCAACTGCGTGAATCGGCACGACAGGCTGCCAATAAATCAGAAAACGAACGGGCGTTGTTACGTGGTCTGATCGATTCAGTCGATGATCTCATCTATATAAAAGATACATCCGGACGTTACACCGGTTGTAATCGTGCTTATGAAGAGTTTGTCGGGCATGATGAACAGTCGATCATTGGCAAGACTGATGATGAGCTGTTCAGTGCCGAACACGCGGGTCTGTCGAAAGACGGAGACCGACGGGTATTCGAGACAGGTGCCACGCTGCGTGAAGAGAAGCGTGTCACGTATCCAGATGGTACAGAGGTTCTGTTCGATATCAACAAAACATTGTTCTATAACGCCGATGATGAAGTGCAGGGCTTGATCGGTATCTGTCGTGATGTAACTTCGATTAAACGGAAAGAAGAGCAGTTGCGACAGAGTGTGAAGATGGAAGCGCTGGGCCAACTCACCGGTGGGGTCGCTCACGATTACAACAATATGCTGGGCATCATCATCGGCTATGCCGAGATGCTGAAGAACAATAAGGCGGATCAGGAGAAGGTTAAAAAATACGCTTTGTCCATCTACCGGGCAGGCGAACGTGGCGCCGCGCTGACAAGAAAATTGCTGGCATTTTCCCGGCTCAAGCCTGCGACCGAGAACCAGGTAGACATCAATCAGCTGATCTTGTCCGAGCAGGACTTTCTGGTCAAAACACTCACGGCACGTATCCAGCTCGAACTCGATCTTGCTGAAGGGCTATGGGGTGTCTGGCTGGATGAGGGTGATCTTGAAGATGCCATACTGAATATCTGCGTCAATGCTTTACACGCGATGGGCGAGAGTGGTTGCCTGACTATATCGACAGCCAACCAGCATCTCACTGCTGACAATGACTATGATCTGCCTGCCGGTGACTATGTGCAGCTGGTTGTGCGTGATACCGGGAAAGGTATGGATGATTCAGTGCTGGCACATATATTCGATCCCTTCTTCAGCACCAAGGGAGAAGATGGGACTGGCCTCGGGCTCAGCCAGGTTTACGGTTTTGTGAAACGTTCAGATGGTTTGATAAAGGCGTTTTCGACACCCGGCGAGGGTACCCGTTTCGTCATGTTATTCCCCAGGTATATCAGCAGTGCGAAGGAGGAAGTCGTGCCTGCCGCAAGTGATGTGCCGGAACCAAACGGTGGTGAAGTCATCCTGGTGGTCGATGATGAGCAGGATCTGGCCGACCTGTATTGCGACATTCTGACGGAAGGTGGCTACAAGGTTCTGTC
>WFUQ01000226.1 GCA_015484935.1 Gammaproteobacteria bacterium | reverse complement strand
CTGCTGGTCCGCACACCGTGCTGCCGCGTTCGATGCCTGCAGAGAGATGATGGAACAGTTGAAGAGTCAGGCCCCCTTCTGGAAGAAAGAAGTCACCGAGGACGGTGAGCGCTGGGTGCATGATGTGAGTGATAAGTGACGCGGCTAAAGCATATAACAGTCCGCTAATGAACGCGAATATACGCTAATGGTTATGATGGTATTTTGTTAACAGTGATATTTTAACCCTTCGCGTTATTTGCGTTCTTCGCGGCTAATACTTGTTTTTCTTTGCGTTAATTAGCGTTCATTCGCGGACTCGTGCTTTTAGCATCTATCCCCTGCTATCGGATCAGAATAAACATCGCATTGCGACCACGCTGAATATTCAACAGTATCTGCTTGTCATCTTTGCCGACGACTTTCTGGAAGTGTTCGATGGTTTTCACCAGCACTCGATTCACCGAGATGATGATATCGCCTTCGCGCAGTGCTGCATTCCAGGCGGGACTGCCCTGTTTAACTTTGACCACGACCAGATGTTCTTTTTTGCCTTCACCGGCCTGTTCGATCTCGGCACCGGCAAGTCTGGCATTGAGTTTATCGCCACTCATGCTGTCGGCAACCGCAGGTTGTATCACCGCGGTCAGTATCAGCTCTTTATTTTCACGGATGACCTTCATCTCCATGGATTCATCCACGCGCATCAGACCGACCACATTACGCATCTTGGAAGCAGTTTTGACCTCTTTACCGTTGATGCTCAACACTACGTCACCCGCCTTCACGCCCGCTTTTTCAGCTGCTGAATTCTCGATCACCTGCGAGATCACCACACCCTGATGCATATCCAGACCGAAAGCCTGTGACAGTTCTGGCGTCAGGTTCTGCATCACCACACCCAGCATGCCACGGCGGACTTCACCGTATTCGATCAGTTGATCGACCAGTTGTCGTGCCATGTTGATAGGGATCGCGAAACCGATACCGACATTACCGTTGCCGCCTGCTGCCAGAATCGCGGTGTTGATGCCGATCAGCTCACCGTTGAGATTGACCAGCGCACCACCGGAGTTACCCGGATTGATAGAGGCATCTGTCTGGATGAAATTTTCATAGCCTTCGATGCCCAGACCGGTGCGACCCAGCGCACTGATGATGCCCGAGGTGACCGTCTGCCCGAGTCCGAACGGATTACCGATCGCCACCGCAAAATCCCCTACTCGCACGGTGTCTGAATTCCCCATCGGCAGTGCCACCAGATCGTCGATGTCCGCCTGGATCAGAGCCACATCGGCCTCAGGATCCGAACCGACCAGACTGGCTTCATACTGTTTGCCATCGTGCATGGTGATAGATATCTGCTCCGCCCCTGCGACGACATGGTGATTGGTGAGGATATAACCCTTGTCAGCATCGATGACCACGCCCGAACCCAGACTTTTTGTCTCACGCTGTTGCGGTGAATTCTGGAAACCACGGAAAAAACGTTTGAAAAACGGGTCATTCAGCAGCGGATTGTTCTGTACGTTGACCGTCCCCCTGGTGGCGATATTGACCACAGCCGGACGGGTTTTTTCCACCATCGGTGCCAGCGAGGGCAAGGCCTGCCCATCGACGCTCACCGGTAATGCACCCATCGCCAGACCGGAAAAAGCGGTGAAAGATGCAACGATAAACAATGCGGTTGATCTGAAAATACTCATTGTGTCTCCTGATAGATGATATTCATGGACTCTGTTAAAAACGGAAAGTTCGACCTATTTTACCCGCAGCGACGTACCGCTATCGCGATACGCCCACCGGCTTGATGTTCATTATTCGAGCTGGTAAGTTGCTCCACTTTACCATCTAACCGAGACCAACATGCCACGTAGCCAACATCGTCACCTCGCCCTCATCGCACTGCTCGTTACACTGACACCACAGAGCTTCGCCGCCGGTCTCGACACAGTCGAACAGAAAGCCAGCTACAGCTACGGTGTAGATATAGCCAACAATCTGAAAAAACAAGGTGTCGATGTCGATGCCAAGGCACTCGCCAGAGGCCTCAGTGACGCGGTATCTGGCAACCAGACCGCGCTGACAGAACAGCAGATGACACAGGCAAAAACAGCCTACCAGCAGATCCTGCGCGAAAAACTGCTGGCAGAGCAGGAAGCACTGGCGAAGAAAAATGCGGCTGAAGGCAAAGCCTTCCTGGAAGCCAACAAGAACAAACCCGGCGTGGTCACGACCGAAAGCGGTCTACAGTACAAGATACTCAAACCCGGCACCGGCAAAACCCCCACCGCCAGCGACACCGTAGTCACACACTACCGTGGCACCGTGATCGATGGTCGTGAATTCGACAGCTCCTACAGCCGCAACCAACCCGCCACCTTCCCGGTCGGTGGTGTCATCAAAGGCTGGACCGAAGCCCTGCAACTGATGAAGGTCGGCGCGAAATGGGAGTTATACATCCCCTCTGAACTGGCTTACGGCAAGACCAAACGCAGTGAAGTCATCACACCTAACTCGACCCTGATCTTCGAGATCGAGCTGCTGGATATAAAATGATGGCTGGCTAGATGGCCTTACATTCTGTTCGCGGCTGAAGCCGCTCCTGCGAAAGCTTTACTCGATATTCTGAATCTGCTCGCGCATCTGTTCGATCAGCACTTTCATCTCGACCGATGCCTGGGTGGTGCGGATATCGGCTGATTTGGAACCCAGAGTGTTGGCTTCGCGGTTGAGTTCCTGCATCAGGAAATCCAGTCGTCTGCCGACTGCTTCGTCGCGGTTCAACACATCGAGCAGTTCCTTGAAGTGGCTTTCGAGCCGGTCCATCTCTTCATCGACATCCATCTTCTGTGCGAGGTAGACCATCTCCTGTTCGAAGCGGTCGTTGTCGATGTCGGCTTTTAACTCGTCGAGTCTGCTCTTGCATTTTTCGCGGTGCTGTTTGATTATCTCCGGCATCACTTTGCGTACGTCGATGACGACTTCATGCATGGCATCGCAACGCTGCTGGATGACTTCTTTCATGCGCACACCTTCGCTCTCGCGGTTGGCGATGAGTTCTTTCAGTGCCTGCTCCAGTAGTTCTTCACTGGCTTTGAATACGGGTTTGAAATCGAGTTCGAACTCCTGCACCACACCCGGCCAGCTCAGGATGTCGATGGTGTTTATCTCGGAGGGTTGATGCAGCAGGTCGTTGACCTGTCGGCAGGCTTTTATCAGGGATTTTGTATGGTCGGTGTTGATCTGGATGCCGCCTTCACTCGCTTCTTCCGGCTTGAAGCGCAGGGTACATTCCAGCTTGCCACGACTGACTGCAGCATTGATCATCTCCCGGAAACGACCTTCCAGCCCACGGAAGTCATCGGGCAGGCGCATGTGTATATCCAGATAGCGATGGTTCACCGAGCGCAGTTCCCATATCAGCGTGCCGAAGCTGGCACTGCTGCGGCTACGCGCGAACGCGGTCATACTTCTAATCATATCGATTCCTCCACAGCCATGGATTGTAACAGACCGTGTATAATGCGCGACTTCTGAAATCAAGAGAATCATTACCATGCGTCCCAGCAATCGTGCGCCCGATGAAATGCGCAAAGTCAGCCTTACCCGTAACTTCACCAAACACGCAGAGGGTTCTGTGCTGGTCGAATTCGGTGATACCAGAGTCATCTGCACCGCCAGCGTGGACAACCGCGTTCCCGGCTTCCTGCGCGGCAAAGGTCAGGGCTGGGTCACCGCGGAATACGGCATGCTGCCCCGTTCTACCGGCAGTCGCATGGGGCGTGAAGCGGCTCGTGGCAAACAGGGGGGGCGCACCATGGAGATCCAGCGTCTGATCGGTCGTTCCCTGCGCGCTGCTATCGATATGGAAGCACTGGGCGAAAACACCATCAATCTGGATTGTGATGTCATCCAGGCCGATGGCGGTACCCGCACTGCCAGTATCACCGGCGCATGGGTGGCATTGAATGACGCGATCGAACACATGCTGGCCAAAGGCATCATCAAGAAGAACCCGCTGCATCACCAGATTGCCTCGATTTCGGTGGGTATCTATAATGGCACGCCGGTGCTGGATCTGGATTATGCCGAGGACTCCAGTGCCGAGACCGATATGAATGTGGTGATGAATAACAACAACGGTTTCATCGAGGTACAGGGCACGGCGGAAGGCCATGCCTACAACCGCGACGAACTGAACAGCATGTTGGCACTGGCCGAGAAAGGTATCGGTGAACTGTTCACCATCCAGCAGGCAGCCATCGACAGTTAGATCGGAATCAATCAGCGACAGAGTTCACTATGAGCAAGATAAGCAAAATCGTACTCGCCAGCGGTAACGCCGGCAAGGTGAGAGAGATCAACAAGCTGTTTGCAGGCAGCGGTATCGAAGTGGTTCCGCAGTCTGATTTCGGTGTGCCTGAAGTCCCCGAGACCGGCACCACCTTCGTCGAGAACGCCATCATCAAGGCACGGCATGCCGCAGAGTGTACCGGCTTGCCTGCCATCTCCGATGACTCAGGCATCGAAGTCGATGCGCTGGATCATCGTCCCGGTGTCTGGTCTGCTCGTTACGCCGGTGAAGATGCCAGTGATACCGACAACAACGATCTGATGCTGAAAGAACTGGAGGGTGTGCCCGAAGCGGAACGTACGGCACGTTATCAATGCCTGATCGTGTTCATGCGCAGCCACACCGACCCGGTACCCTTGATCTCTCAGGGGGAATGGGAAGGCCGCATACTGGAGGCCCCGCGCGGTGACGGTGGTTTCGGTTATGACCCGATCTTCTACGTGCCGACGCATGATTGTTCGGGCGGTGAACTCTCGCTCGATGTAAAGAACACGCTCAGTCACCGTGCGATTGCGTTACAGGGAATATTGCAGCAGTTTCGCGAACACGGGTACATCTAGAACCTGTGACGGTCACCATCCCGTAGGAGCGGCTTCAGCCGCGAATGTGCGCCACCGACAAACATCGCTTCGCGGCTGAAGCCGCTCCTATGGGATTAAACAACAAGTACCGTAGCTAAAAATCATGCCCGTACTTCTCTGTAAAGATATCAACCTGAACGCACTGACGACGTTATTGCAACATTATGGTATGCAACTGCAGCATGTCGATGAGACACAAGTCATCCCCGGCAGTTTCTGGAAAGACAGCGAAGCCGGCCTCATCGGCAATACACTCTACATACGCGACGACACACCGGTGCATTCTGCACTGCATGAAACCTGTCATTACATCTGTATGGATGATACCCGCAAACAACAACTGCATACCGATGCAGGCGGTGACTACGACGAAGAAAATGCCGTATGTTATCTACAGATAATATTGAGTGAGCAGATACCGGGAATGGGACGCACGCGCATGTTCAGCGATATGGATGAGTGGGGTTACAGTTTCCGTTTAGGTTCGGCACAGGCATGGTTCGAACAGGATGCAGAAGATGCCCGTGAATGGCTGGTTCGAAAAAAACTATTGCCTCAATAAAAAAGCCCTCGATCAAGAGGGCTTTTTCATAATATCAAAACAACAACATCAAGGTGCTGCGATAACGTTCGGATCAGTGATCGTTAAGGTACCGTTACCCGAAGCGAAATAAGCTGGAATCTGCGCCTGAATCTCAGCGAACACTTCAGCCGAGGAACTCACCGCCGGATTACCTGATGTATTGGTAGCCTCACGCAACGAACTGTGATGACCACCATTGAACCTGACGAGCAGGTCGCCACTGGCACCATTAGTATTGGTCGGTGTCAGATTCATCACCGTCGGTCCTGCTAACGGTTCGGTACCTGCCAGCGGAGCAGGTACAGTACCGGAAGTATCATTGCCATCTGGCACTCTGTTAGGCACAGTAAGGTCGGAAGGCGAACCGGCACCACCAACGATTTCCATCAGCAGAACATTATGATTGGCAGCTGCAGCAGCACCATAGTTGATCGGATCACCCGAGTCCACGGTCGTCTGTGCCGCAC
>WFUQ01000225.1 GCA_015484935.1 Gammaproteobacteria bacterium | reverse complement strand
TCGTACCAATAACGTGCACGGTCGGCTTTGCTGCTGTGTGTCTGCTGATAGAGAGCCTGTAGATTTTTCAGGATGGCTTGTGAATCCGATGCGTCATGTTGTGCGAGTCTGATCAACAGGGCGCGTAACCACTTGTCTTCTGCCAGTGCAGTCTGTCTGTTGCTGCTGTCTCGCTGCGCCCATTCGGTCAGTGTGGCGGCGATGCCGGATTTATTCGACAGCCGACGGTACTTGTTGAGTGCTGTCGCATACAACTGATTCTGCTTGCGGGTATCCGTTTCGAGTTGTGCCGAAAAACGCGCCAGCCGTGCCTGATGTACGGGGAAAGTGTCACCGCTGTTGCTGATCGTCTCACGGTAGCGTTTCAGCCAGCGGTCACGCTCGATATTCTCGCTGAAAGCGATCCGGGTGCGTAACTGGACAGCGCTCAGTGCGATAGCTTTATCAGTATTCTTGTTATCGATGATCTTTCTCAGGATCGTCTTCGCCGCATCGTTAGCTTCAGTAGCGACATCGACCCGTGCGTCAAGCAGGTCGATATGTTGCGACAGCGTGAGATGTGACTCGGGTCGATAGGCTTCGTTGAGCTGACGTGCCTTGTCTATCCACGTCTTTGCGATGCGCTGTTGGCCTGTCGCATGATGTGTGCGTGCGATATTGATGCTGCTGGAAATGATGCCGGTCGGGTCATCGAGCAGGCGGTATTCATACAACGCCTGATCGAAATGTTTGTAGGCACTCTCGTAGTTCTGTCTGTTGTAAGCATCAACCCCTGTGGTCAACAGTTTCTCGGCATGTGACTGACTTTCTGTGAGCGGTTGCCCCGGTCCGCTGACGCAGGCTGTCAGCGCAAGCAACAGTAGCGGGAGGCTTAGCAGTCTATTCATTGCCGGACTCGGGTGCGATGAGGGTCTGCTTGCTTTCCTGTTCACCCACCGCGCTGGATAGTGGCCAGATGCGTTGTGATGCTTTGAGTGTCTTATCTGCCTCTTTCAGCAAGGGGTCGATCTTGCCGAGTAATTCCGGCATCCTGGCGGTGAGTTCGTTCAGGCTGTCCAGTAACTGATTCACTTTCACCGAGGCATCCTGTGCGTTGTCGAGAGTGATACGCAGGTCTTTATCGAAATCGGTGTCGTAGATGGTGCTGTGTGCGATACCCTTGCCATTGGCGATCTCGTCGGATATCTCGATCAGGTTCTTGCTGGCGGCATCCATGTTATCGATGATGCTACCGATCTGCTCGGGTCGTATCACCGATAATACCTTGTCTGTCTTATTCAGTGAGGATTCCAGTGCGGATATGATCGGTCCGATCTTCTTCACCAGATTGTTGATGTTGAGACTCTCGCGGATCTTGATGGTGCTGCCGTCTTCCAGTAACGGTAAGCCGGATGTGCCGGGTGTGATGTCGATGAAGGATTTCCCCAGTACCGCAAAATCGAAGCTGCTGAGCTGGGCTTTGGAATCGATTCGTAACAGATTATGATATTTTTTCAGGATATTCATACTGAGTACGATCTGGTTGTCATCGGTAATCTCTACCGAAGAGACCTTGCCCACCGAGATACCCGAGATACTGATATCGGTATCTTTATCGACAGCCTTGGAGGATTCCATCTCACCGTAGATGGTGAGGTAATCTTCGAACAGATCGGTGTTGACACTGGATGACAACATCAGCCACATCAGTATGGCGACAGCCGCCAGTACGAAAGTACCGACGATACGTTCCTGCGTGGTATAGCTGATGCTATGGATGTAGTGCGTCCTCGGTTTGTTGCGGCGATCTAGCATGTCATCCTGTTCTTGTTGAGATAGTCGATCACGAAGTCCAGTCCACAGTCCTGTATCCGGTTGTCGCGGTCGAACAGATACAGTTGTTCCTGTGTGACGAATACTATCTGATTTGAATGTTTTATGGCGAAATTTACATCGTGGGTGACCAGTAGCAGCCCCATATTCATCTGATGATTACGCTTCAGCAGGTGTTGTTGCAGGTTCTCACTGGCGATGGCATCGAGCAGATAGAAGGGGTTATCCAGGATCAGTGCCTGCGGTTCCAGTATCAGCGCTCGGGCGATGGCGATCTTGAAACGCTGGTCACGACGCAGATAGGCGGGCAGGCTGCTCAGGTCGTATATGCCCAACTCGAACAACAGTTTTGTCGCCGGTTTGACGAGTTCTTTGGCGGTGCCGAGATCATGATAACGCGCCGGCAGTACCACGTTGAACAGGGCGTTGGTGGCAGACAATATCGTGGTATCGGATTTCACATAACCCAGACTGGTGCGAGTTTTCACCCAGTCCTGACGTTCGAAATCATCGACGTTCTTGCCGAGTAATTCCAGCTCACCGGAGACGGGAGAAGTGACACCGGTCAGGGTTCGCAACCAGCTGGATTTTCCGGTGTAATCCGGCCCGACGAAAGTGACGATGTCACCCCGATTCACATTCAGGGTCAGTCCTGCGCCGTGGTAATCGAACCCGGGTGTGTCAGGTATCAGATCGCGGCAGCTGATAAGAGGTTGTGCGCTCATATCAGAATACTGCCAGCGCCAGCAGGCCGTCGATGATGAAGATGAAGACCAGACTATCGACGATCGCCCGGGTGGTACGCTGCGGTATCTCAGTGGCGGAGCCGAACACGCTCAGGCCGTTGTAGCAAGCGGTGGTGGCGATGATGAAACCGAACAGCAGGTTTTTGGTGATGAATACCAGCAGCAGATGCGGGGTGAAAGCCGTACTCATGGTGATGAGCAGATCGAAGTAGCTGGTAGACAACAGCAGTCCACTGAGTACGATACCGATGACCATGGCGATGATGGTGAAGAACACCGTGATCACCAGCTGTGATATCGCACAGCCGATGATGCGGGGGGCGATGAGATAATCGTTGATGTTGATGCCCAGCATCTCCAGTCCGGTGATCTCGCCGTGCAATTTCATATTGCCGATATCGACCACGATGGCGGAGCCGGTGCGGCTGATGAGGATGATGGCCGAGAGGAACGGGGCGATGCCCAGGCAGATCACCGTCACCAGCAGGTTGACGATGTCTTCGGCTGCGCCGAGAGAACTGATGACTGCGATCAGACGATAGGTGAAGACGAAACCGGTCGCCAGGCCGAGCAGGATGATAGTCGGGAGTGCATCGACCCCGGTAAATATGATCTGCTGCACCACGGTGATATAGCTTTTGCTGTCGAAGATGCGGTTGTTGCTTAACCATTCACGCAAGGCCTGTATGCTGAAGGTCATCAGGTTGATGATATAGAGCAGGCTCCGGCTCAGGCGGCGACCCGTCCAGCCGGTGAGATTGAACACCATCGAGGTGGCTATGCTGGCAACATTGTTATTGGCAGACATCATCTAACCTGTTGAAATCAAGGCCAATAATATAACACACATCATAACTTCGGTACGCCAATATAGGCTATAGTGTGCGCTCTTGTTAAGATATGCCGACATGAAAAAACTATTCAGCATCACACTGTTATTGCTCGTTCTGACCGTCTCCGGTACGGGCGAGGCACGTGTGAAAACCTATACCTATGACGGTGATCTGCCCATGATCACCTTCATGCTGAATATGATGGTGGCGATGGGGATCCTCGACAAACTGCCTGATGGATATGCCAATACCTGGCAGCGAGGCGGCTATCCGACACCGTACAATTATCTCCGTTCCAATCCGTGGTCCGGGTCATCGCTCTGGGGTGGCTTGCCCAAACAGTGGCAGAACCGCAGCTGTTTCCAGCCACCTTGTGATACCGGTTATGTTTCATTGCAGGGTATCTGGATCAGTTCGACCGGTGAGATGCTGGGGATCAAGGAAGACAAGATCGTCTGGAGTGACGGACATTCACGTTATGCCAAGGGTGTGTTAAGGCAGACACCGCAATACCTGTTCGCAAAATTCACCGGCTCCAGAAAGATGATGCCGATCGAATACCAGCTTGTCGGCAACCAGCTG
This sequence comes from Gammaproteobacteria bacterium, assembly GCA_015484935.1. Taxonomy (GTDB): domain Bacteria; phylum Pseudomonadota; class Gammaproteobacteria; order SZUA-229; family SZUA-229; genus S139-92. The sequence goes on along the minus strand of WFUQ01000225.1, from coordinate 3,132 downwards.
AACCTGCGTGATGAAGGCGGCGAGCTGAAACGCTTCTATCGGCTCATCGACTCCAAGACCTGGCAGACACTCTAGGAAAACGCTGAAGATTTACTGCGTGACGATCTCGATCGCTCTCAAGACACCGTCGGCAACCCGGAACGCTTTTATCTCCAGCACACCTTTGGTGTTGGTGATGACAGTGAGCAAGCGCCCGTCACGGAACTGATCGACAGCGTTGAAGCACACGACCGGAATCTGGTCCGGTGCGCAGTCGCTCGCAGGTAGTTCATCCTGCTCCGCAATTTCGAGATGTTGATCCGTGCTGTCAGCATCGTGCAGTATCGCCAGCAGAGTGTTGTGCGAACTGGACCGGGCGCAGGTGAATATCCTGTTCGCCATATCGAGACCGAGGTGCAGACTGTCTTCAGTCATGGCTGTGCTCCTGAGCAGGACCACAGACCGGGCAGGCCGGGTCACGATTCAGTTTTATCTCGCGCCACTGCATCGCGAGTGCATCGAACAGCAGCAGGCGATCGGTCAGACTTTTACCGATCGAACATATCAGTTTGATCGCTTCTGTCGCCATGATGCAACCGACAGTACCGACCACCGGCGACAGGATGCCGTTGTTGCTACAGGTCTGGTCATCTTCCTCTGTGCTGTCGCCGTACAGGCAGGCATAGCAGGCATTCTCCGCATCACGTCTGTCGTACACACTCACCTGGCCTTCGAAGCGGATAGCCGCACCGGATACCAGAGGTGTGCCGGTCTCCACGCACGCCCGGTTGATCAACTGTCGGCTGGCGAAGTTGTCCGTGGCATCCAGTACCAGCGTCGCCTGCTGGCACAGACGGGTCAATTCGACCGCTTGCAGTTTCTCGCTGATGGTTTCGATCACTATCTCAGAGTTGATCTGTTTCAAAGTGTGCATCGCTGACTCGGTCTTCAACTGCGACAGCTGCGCTTCAGTGTGTACTATCTGGCGTTGCAGATTACTGATCTCGACGACATCGAAATCCACCAGTGTGAGTTTTCCTATACCGGATGCTGCCAGATACAAGGCAGCCGGTGAACCCAGTCCGCCCATGCCGATGATGATGATATGTGAATCGTGCAGCTTCTGCTGACCGGCGATATCGATCTGCGGCAACATGATGTGCCGGTTATATCGCAGGAGTTGGTCGTCGTTCATCGGTTTAAATTACAGTGAGCAGAGGCATGTGGCAAGGAAGAATCAGGAGCGTGTCGCATAACAGAAGCAGATGAGACGACGTGTTGTTAGCAGGATAGTCGGTGTACTGATCCGTGGGGCACTCTATGTGTAGTTACGCCAGTTATACGGTCGTGGGTCTCCCGTGCTGTGAGCTGTTTCGTTCAGTTTGGGAGCGGTCGATTCCTGCTGGTTGATGTTGAGTGATTCGCGCAGGGTGTCTTCGCAATAAGCGATAAGCCCGCGTTTGACTTTGCAGAAGACACTGTCATCCAGTTCGAAACCGACATCGGCCAATGCCTGTTCGATCATCTGCAGATTCAGTTCGCGGATATCGTAGTGGATGCTGACCTGATTCGGTCGCGACTGCCGGGCTTTCGAAATACCCTGTACCGCAGACAACAACACTCTGGCGCGCGCAGCCGTGTCACCGCTTTTGTCCTTGAACCGGATGACCCGGTGCTTGATGATGTCTTTGCATATCGGCATGGCGACAATCTAGGCTTATTTTTCGCAGATGGCAAGTGCCGGTTGTCGAGCGCAGTCGTTATGCCGCGCCGGGCTTTTTACCGGCGGTGATACGCGGGTGGCCGGCGAGGTCGTGAAACTGTGTGATCTCCACGAACTGGTTCCGGCTGAAACAATCGGCCACCTGTGTGAGCTGGTCGTAGCCGTGCTCGACGAACAACCAGCCATCGGGACGTAGCCACTCCTGCGCGTGACGGCTCAGATGGCGGATGGCATCCAGCCCGTCTGCGCCCGAGCTGAGTGCCTGTTGCGGTTCGAACCGGACATCACCCTGTTGCATGTGCGGGTCATCGCTGGCGATGTAAGGTGGATTGCTGACGATGATGTCATAGCATGCATCGCCGAGGGCATCGAACCAGCTTCCCTGTGCGAAGTGGAGGTTGCGGGCGGCATGTGTTGCCGCATTTTTCCTCGCCAGCTTCAGTGCTGCTGCGCTGATATCGGTCGCGGTGACAGTCCAGTTCGGGCATTCACAGGCAAGGGTGATGGCGATGGCGCCGCTACCGGTGCCGAGGTCGGCGATGGTCAAGGCCGCTTGCCGGTCGAACCGTTGCAGCAGTTGCTCGATCAACAGCTCGGTTTCGGGGCGGGGTATCAGTGTGTGTGTATCGACTTCGAACGGACGCGACCAGAATTCTTTCGTGCCTTTGAGATAGGCGACGGGGATGCCCTGTGCACGCTGCCCGATGAGCTGTTGGTAATCAGTCTGCTGCGTTTCAGTTAACGGTTTCTCCGGCCACGCGATCAGGTGGGACAGGTCGCATTGCAAGACATGCGCCAGCAACAGTTCAGCATCGAGCCGGGCGTCTTCGTTGTTCGTCTGTAAGCTGAGGATCGCCGAATCGAGGCATTGCCTGATGGATGCCATGTGCCGTCGTCGGATCAGTCTGCCAGAGAAGCCAGTAATTCGGCCTGATATTCGTTGATGAGCGGCTCGATGATCTGGTCGAGTCCGCCCTGCATGAAGTCATCCAGCTTGTACAGGGTGAGGTTGATGCGATGGTCGGTGACCCGGCCCTGCGGGTAATTGTAGGTGCGGATACGTTCGGAACGGTCACCGCTACCGACCAGACTCTTGCGCGTCTGGGCTTCTTCGCTGCGCTGTTTTTCCATCTCGGCATCCATGATGCGTGCCTGCAACAACGACATGGCGCGCGCCTTGTTCTTGTGCTGTGAACGTTCATCCTGGCATTCCACCACCGTGCCGGTCGGCAGATGGGTCAGGCGCACCGCCGAGTCAGTTTTGTTGACGTGCTGACCACCCGAGCCGGAAGCGCGGTAGGTGTCGATGCGCAGGTCTGCCGGGTTGATCTCGATCTGTTCCATCTCGTCAGCTTCGGGCATGACGGCGACGGTGGCGGCCGAGGTATGCACGCGGCCCTGTGACTCGGTTTCCGGGACACGTTGCACGC
>WFUQ01000224.1 GCA_015484935.1 Gammaproteobacteria bacterium | reverse complement strand
ACGATACCCAGCGTCAGTCCGGCAAGCTCGCGGATGGGATGATCGAGCAGACTGAAGAATTGGCTGTTCGACCACACGCCGTTTTTCACATCGTGATGATATTGTTCGAGTCGGGTGGTCAACGACAACAACAGAGCGAACACATGTTGCACCACCGAAGCGGTGGCATAACCGCGTGCATTACACACGGTGATACCCAGTCTGCTGGCAGCGGCAACATCGATGTTGTTCACTCCGGTTGCGGCGGCACAGATCAGCTTCAGGTCACTGGTTTGCTGTAACGCTGTCTCATCCAGTACCACTTTATTGACCACGACTATCTCCGCATCAGCTATCGCAGCCTGTAACTCACGCGCTGCCGTATTATCGCGCCAGCGCCATTGAGAGATCATCTGTTCGAGACAGGAGACATCCAGGTCATCAGGGTGGATGGAAGCGAAATCCAGAAATACTGCTTTTGATAACATCGACAGTGCTCACTGACAGAATTATATTCCTGATACCTTACACCATTACAGAAGTCAGATAGAAAGACTGGCGACAGGATGCATCAGTGCATCCATGCTTGTTCAGTGGTTGACGATACCGAGCCTGACCGCTTCCGATGCCACTTCAGCACGTGAAGAGACTTGCAGTTTTTTATAGATATCCTTGACGTAACCCGACACGGTATGAGGGCTGATCGCCATCAGTTCTGCACACTCACGGATACTGAACCCCTTGACGATATACGTCAGTGTTTCAGTCTCTCTTTCCGTCAGATGCGGCACCTGTTCCTGGCTGTCCTGGTCTGATGACCGGGCTGATGACTGAAAATGCGACATCAGTCTTCGAGCGATATCGGGTGACAACGGTGGCACACCATTGAGGATGCCAGACAACATACTGGCGATCGCCTCCTTCTTGTCATCCTTGAGCAGATAACCTGCCGCACCCGCCTGCAACGCCGGAAACAGATGGCCATCGTCAGAGTAGATGGTTGCCACCACTGTCGGCATATCGGGATGTAACTGACGTGCATAGATCAGACATTCGTTACCCGAGCCATCAGGTAGATGCAGATCGACTATAAACAGGTCAAACGCCTGACTGTCCAGTATATCGTTTGCCTGTACGATAGTTTCAGCGATACTGATCTCTACCTGATCGCCGAAACCCAGCCAGACAGCATCAGATAACCAGCGTTGCGCACCGGCATGATCTTCCAGTATCAGAACCTTTTTCATCACTCTCCTCCTCAAGCCTGATTCGGTGCCAGCGGCAGCGTCCAGCTGACACAACCCCCATCAGGCGTAGCATGCCATTTTATCTTTCCACTCAACTGTTTCACCCGATGCTTCATAGACTGGATGCCACGCCCTTCCAGCCAATGCGTCATCTGCGTGTAATCCCCGTTGTCAGCCACTACCATCCGCAAGCAGCCGGAGCGGCTGGCAACCCGGATACTGATCAGACTACCGGCACTGTGTTTAAGTGCATTGGTCACCGATTCGGCCAACAAGCGCCGCAGATGTTGATCGGCTTCTGCACTGAGGCTGACACTCTGCTCGATCGGCTGCTGTTGCCAGTCGAATGCAAACCCCGCCTCCTTGCAACGTTTTTGTGAATCGCGTTCCAGCTGCAACAGTATCGCTTCCAACCGGTGCTTCTCACCCGGCTTCTTACTGACGATGGCACGCAGGTCATCCATGGCCGAACGTGCCAGATCACGCATCTCGCTGCTCTCGGCGTTATAGACCATCGACAGCAGCTTGGCCCCCATATCATCGTGCATGTCGCTGTAGATACGCTCGCGTTCACGCAAGGATGCCTGTTCGGTCTCCAGTGCCAGGATGGTCTGGTAATCGGCTTCGATTTTTTGTTGTGCCTGTTCCACCCGTGTCTCCAGACTCCGGTTCAATTGTTCCGACCGGTTCACCGCCCATAAGAAACGCGACACCATCAGGTAACCGACGAACAGCAAGATCATCGGTACGCTGTAATCCAGCCAGTAGACAGAATCATCTATCACACCTGTCTGCGACAGGAAATCATGCACCCCGCAGATCGCGATCAAAAGAAACACGATGATCATAATCAATTGCGGATTTTTGCGTCTGGTATACCACGAGTAGAACACCCTGATGAGACCGACCAGACCGAACACCAGCGAATACAGATGCCATACCCGACTCATGGTGAACAGGTAGTGCATATCAGCCGCCAACAACGATACGTTCAACAGCCCGGCACCCGCCAGGATCAGGCTATCGTGCAACCGTCGGGGGCTGACACCATCCAGTCTGAGCAAGAAAAAATAAAACAGCAGCGGTATCCAGCCCATGCTCAACAACATGAGCTTTTCCCACTCGAGCTCGTCGAGCAAGGGATCGACAACAAAAAAATTCAGACTGCTCACTGCCCAGGCAGCACAGGCCAGCGCACCCCAGAAAAACACTGCATCCCTGCGTCGATACCAGACCACTCCCATGAACAGGGCGTACACCGCTGCCAACGCAGCACTGATGACATGCAGATTGACCCGACGGAAATATTCATACTGATATTCACCAGTGACAGCACTGGCATCACCGGTAACGACTTCCCCCAGCTCACCAAACTTATTGGCATAGGCCACCACTCTGATGACTATCTCGTTGTTCTCACGCAGATCGGAAGGCGACACGACAAACATAAGCGGGCTATGCCAGTAACGCGACACAGGCCTCTGCATACTGCCACCCGAGCCCAGATACACCCCATTGACCCAGACTTCCGCATTCATATTCACATCACGCAACAGCAACGCCCATTGAGATGATGGTTTGTCGGATAGAGGAAATTGCAGACGATACCATACCGAACCATAAAATCCGTCCGGGTCATGTTGCCACAGGTCCGGTAATTCAACCGGCTGCGCCTTACTGAAGTCCGGCAACACAGAATCGTCAGCAACAGACTTGTCAGCTGTTGTGATCTCGATCAGAGAACCGGATCCGATATCCGATATCGCCTGTACCGGGAAACTTGTCCAGACAAGACACCACAGCATGAAGTGGAGAACTTTCATGCCTTGATCAAAGGACATAGACGATCGACATGCGATACCGCATCGAAGATGAAGCAGCCGGGATGTAACAGTGCAGTTATCATTCTGTCATCTAATCAGGTCAGCACGATGTGACGTAACAGCTTCAGTATGCCCCTGCGCACCCGGTTTACCAACCCCCTGAATCAGGGGGGGGGGAGTGACACTGGTGAACGTTACCCCAGTTCCACCATCTCAAAATCTGATTTACCGGCACCGCAATCCGGGCACTCCCAGTCATCCGGCACATCCTGCCAACGGGTTCCCGGCGCCAGACCATGCTCCTCATCACCTGCCTCTTCATCATAGACATAACCGCAAGCGATGCACTCCCACTTCTTGTACTCCATCGATCAACCTCTCTTGGATAGACTGTTCAAAACAGGATGACATTAACATACCTGTCTGCTGTCACAAATAAATCAAAGGCTTATTGATATCGCCTTCGGGCGACGACCCGACTGAACCAGAATGACCTTATCCGTCAACTCGGTGCAGGCAAACCATCCCCCCAAAGCTGCTCCAATCGCTTTAATTAATGCTTGTTTTCCATGTAATCAGGCATAAACTGTAGATATGATTAAAGCGAGCAAACCCGTCGTATTGTGTTTTTCCGGTCTCGACCCGACCGGTGGTGCCGGCATCATCGCCGATGTCGAAGCCATCAGCAGTAATGGCTGTCAGGCATCGGCCATCGTCACCGCGGCGACCGTACAGGATTCACAGGACGTGATGTCGTTCGCCCCCATGCCCGCCGACCTGATCGTGGAACAGGCCCGTGCAGTACTGGAAGACATGCCGGTGAGTGCCATCAAGATCGGCATGGTCGGTAGCAGCGAAGTGGCACAGGCGATCCATTCTGTGCTGCGCGATTATCCTTCGATAAAGGTCATCTACGACCCGGTCTTCAGTACCGAAAAAGACGGTGCCCTGAGCACACCCGACCTGGTCGAAACAGTCAAGACCATGTTGCTGCCCCTGACGACCATACTCACTCCTAACCTGTTCGAAGTCCATCAACTGGCACCCGGCTCGGATACGCCTACGGCTGCCGCCATGGGTTTACTGGAAACAGGCTGTGACTCTATCCTGTTGACCGGCACGCATGGCAAGACCGCCGATGTACAACATGCACTCTATAGTGGTCACCGTGAACTGAAACGTTTCCATTATGAGCGACTGCCGCACAAATACCACGGCTCGGGATGCACGCTGGCAGCCAGTCTGGCTGCCTTCACCGCGCTGGGACAAGACCCGGTAAGCGCCTCGCATCAGGCACTGGACTACACCCAGCAGACACTGGTCAACGCCAACCGTTTCGGTATGGGACAACATCACCCCGACCGGTTCTACTGGATGACCAGTAAAAACCCGTCCAAAAAATCTGCCTGAACCTGTGACCGATAATCGTCTTCGGGGATTGTACGCGATCACCGATGAAAACCTGTTAAACCCCGACTGTTTTTCCGCCACTGTCGAACAGGTTCTGCAAGGTGGTGCCCGCATCATCCAGTACCGGGACAAGAGCACCGACCTGAACAAGCGATTGCGTCAGGCTTCGGCTCTGCGAGAACTGTGCGATAGCTATCGGGCGACACTGATCATCAACGATGACTGCAAGCTGGCACGCGATGTCGATGCCGATGGGGTGCATCTCGGCAGACACGATGGCTCGATCAATCAGGCGCGAACCCTGCTGGGGGCAGAACGACTCATCGGGGTATCCTGTTACGATCAACTTCCGCTGGCACTCGATGCACAGCAGCAAGGCGCGGACTATGTCGCTTTCGGTGCCTTCTTCCGTTCACCGACCAAACCCGATGCCACACCTGCCGACATCACCCTGTTACAGACTGCCCGTCAACAGTTACAGATTCCGGTCTGTGCCATCGGTGGTATCACGCGGGACAATGCCGCCATCCTCGTCCAGCACGGTGCCGATATGCTGGCCGTGATCAGTGATATCTTTGCAGATGAAGATAGCTGTCAGGCAGCACAAGCCTATACCGACATGTTTGCCTCCCGCGATGGCAAAGCCACCTGAAAAGCATCGCGCTCTGGGGTAAAATCCCGCCCTCACTAATTTCGAGCAAGCCCCATGTCTGATCAATTCACGTCTGCACAGCAGCATATCCCCGGCGGTGTCAATTCACCGGTTCGCGCATTCAACGGTGTCGGCGGTGACCCGGTATTCATCGATAAGGCAAAGGGTGCCTATATCGTCGATACCCAGGGTAAGCAGTACATCGATTATGTCGGCTCCTGGGGACCGATGATTCTGGGGCATGCTCACGATGAAGTCATCGATGCAGTCAAGGCAGCGGCAGAGAACGGTTTGAGTTTCGGCGCACCCACCCTGCTCGAAACCCGCATGGCGGACAAGGTTTGCGAACTGGTGCCTTCGATGAAACTGGTACGCATGGTCAGCTCGGGCACCGAAGCCACCATGAGTGCGATACGACTCGCTCGCGGTTTTACCGGTCGCGACAAGATCATCAAATTCGAAGGCTGTTACCACGGTCATGCCGACTCTTTACTGGTCAAGGCAGGCTCCGGTGCATTGACCCTGGGCGTGCCTAATTCACCCGGCGTGCCTGCCAGCCTCGCTGAACACACCCTGACCCTGCCCTACAACGACCTCGATGCTATCAATCAGACCATGAACGAGATCGGTGACCAGATCGCCTGCGTGATACTGGAACCGGTTGCGGGCAATATGAACTGCATCCCGCCGGTCGAGGGTTTTCTGCAAGGCATACGCA
>WFUQ01000223.1 GCA_015484935.1 Gammaproteobacteria bacterium | reverse complement strand
TCGCCAAGGCGCAACTGGGTGCAGGTGTCGATCTGCCGACGCAGGGTAAGGTCTTCATCAGTGTGCGTGAACGTGATCGTGATGCGGCCATCGATATCGCCAGACAGCTGAGCGAGCAAGGTTTCGATCTGGTCGCGACCCGGGGCGTGGGCAAGGTGTTGCAGGATGCGGCTATCGAATGCGAACTGGTGAACAAAGTCTATGAGGGGCGTCCGCATATCGTCGATATGATCAAGAACGACGAGATCGATCTGATCATCAATACCACCGAAGGCAAGAAAGCCATCGCAGATTCGTTCACTATCCGTGCATCCGCGCTGCAGCACAAGGTCAGTTATACCACGACCATGGCAGGTGCATTGGCGACCTGTCGTGCGCTAGACTACCTCGAAGCACAGGCAAACGATCAGCAGGTCACTTCACTACAATCTATCCATGAAGCCTTGCTGCCGAAAGAGTCTACACAGGAGGCCAATGCATGAACAAAGTGCCTATCACCGTAAAAGGTGCAGAAAAATTACAGCAGGAACTGACGCAACTGAAATCAGTCGAGCGTCCCAAAGTCATCAATGCCATCGCTGAAGCGCGGGCACATGGTGACCTGAAAGAGAATGCCGAGTATCACGCTGCGCGTGAGCAACAGGGTTTCATCGAAGGGCGCATACAGGACATCGAAAGCAAGTTGAGTAACGCGAACATCATCGATGTCACCACACTGGATGCAGGTGGGCGTGTGGTGTTCGGTGCCACTGTCGATGTCGCCGATGAAGAGACCGGTGAAGAGCTGACCTATCAGATCGTCGGTGAAGATGAAGCCGATATCAAACTCAACCGTATCTCGGTGAGTTCGCCCATCGCACGTGCCCTGATCGGCAAGGAAGAAGGTGATGTGGCCGAAGTGCAGACACCGGGCGGTCTGCGCAATCTGGAGATAGTGGAAGTTAAATATATCTGACCACGGTCGGTAGTGTCGTATCGCAGTGCCTATCCCTTCGGTAGTTCGATAAGCGGTTTTTCGCTGTTACGTCGGAAGATCGAAAGCATCTTGCCGATCACCTGTATGTTTTCCGCCTGCGCTCTTTCGCACAGCTCGTCTATCAGTTGCTTGCGCATGTCCCGGTCATCGACACCGAGCTTGATCTTGATCAGTTCGTGGTGAGTGAGGGCTATCTCCAGTTCTTCCAGCAGCGGTTCGGTGATACCTTTCTGCCCCAGCATGATCACAGGTTTGAGATCGTGGCAGCGACCACGTAGAAATTTTATCTGGTTTTTTGAGAGTGTCATGGACTTGGCCGGTTAGTATACAGGGCGCGATTATGGGGAAAAAAACCTGAGTCCGCAAATGAACGCAAATGAACGCAGATGTTTCGAGTCGTTTGCCGCGTCTACCCCGTCGTGCGAAAATGCCGGATGTTCACTGCTCGCTGTACCACAACTCCCTGTTTTCTCACTGGCGTTTATTTGCGTTCATTTGCGGACTGAATTTACGAATCTGATAAGAATGGCAAGATCCAAATCCAGCAAATCCTGGCTCAAAGAGCATTTCGATGATGAGTATGTGCTCAGGGCGCAGCAGGAAGGCTATCGTTCTCGCGCTATCTATAAACTGATGGAGATCGAAAAAAAAGATCGCTTGCTCAGACCCGGTATGACGGTCATCGATCTGGGGGCGGCACCGGGTGGCTGGTCTGAATATGCGGTCAGGAAGCTGGGTGATAAAGGTCGGATGATCGCCCTTGATATTCTGCCGATGCAGCCGATACCTGATGTAGAGATCATCGAAGGGGATTTCCGCGAAGATGCGGTTCTGGATAAATTGATGGAATTGATCAGGCCCGACAGGGCAGACCTTGTTTTTTCTGATATGGCCCCCAACATGAGTGGTGTGGGTGCGGTAGATATCCCCCGTTCTTACCTGCTGGCAGAGCTGGCGCTGGATCTGGCACAACAGGTGCTGAAACCGGGCGGCGCTCTGCTGGTCAAGCTGTTTCAGGGTGATGGCTTCGATGATTATCACAAAGACCTGAAATCCCATTTTAATAAAGTGGTCATGCGTAAACCAAAGGCTTCCCGGGCGAGAAGCCGTGAAATATATGCGCTGGCTACTGGCTTTGAACTATAGTAGTGTTAATGCACACTAATATTCTCTGTTGCGCTTTTGGAGTAGCATTTTGAACGATCTTGCCAAGAATCTTATCCTTTGGGCTGTTATTGCCGTCGTGCTGCTCTCCGTGTTCAGCAACTTCAATAAGCCTGGTACCAGTAGCCAGACTATCTCGTATTCCACTTTCATCGATATGGTGAAGACCGGCCAGGTGACGCGGGTCACGGTCAACGGTCGCGATATCAAAGGTCAGCTGGGTAGCGGGACCTCCTTCATCACCTACAGCCCCGAGACCAGCAACTCGGCGATGATGGCTGATCTGCTCAATAACAACGTCGAGATCAATGCGACACCGCCAGAGAGCCAGTCGTTGCTGATGCAGATCTTCATCTCCTGGTTCCCGTTCCTGTTACTCATCGGTATCTGGATATTCTTCATGCGCCAGATGCAGGGTGGCGGTGGCGGCCGTGGTGCCATGTCGTTCGGCAAGAGCAAGGCGCGTATGCTGGGTGAAGATCAGGTCAATGTCACATTCGATGATGTCGCCGGTGTCGAAGAAGCCAAGGAAGAAGTCTCCGAGCTGGTCGAGTTTTTACGCGACCCCGGCAAGTTCCAGAAACTGGGCGGCAAAATTCCAAGCGGTGTGCTGAT
>WFUQ01000222.1 GCA_015484935.1 Gammaproteobacteria bacterium | reverse complement strand
CAGCTCGATCCTGACAGTTGGTTGTCGGTAGATGTGGCGATATATCGCTGGATAAAAAGTCTGGTCAATCTACAGCGCTACAGCAGATTTGAGCAGATCAACAAGGTAGAGAACGCTATCTGATAAAAATGTACATAGGTGTTGAAATGATGATGAAAAGCAGACTGATTACTTTTTTTGTATCGTTGGCTGTCGGGCTGGCGATACTGGCACCCGCCGTTTCTTACGCTGTTGATGAGAAGATGGAAAAAAGGATGAAGCTACTCCGTATGCTGGATACGCTCGATTCACAGGATTTTCAGGATGCCATCGATGTTGCCAACTCCTGTACTGCGCGCCGTAATTTCAACTGCGCCCGTGAGCAACTGGGCAAGGCGAAAAAACTGGCATCAGGTAGTCGTGAAAAATCCAGCTTGTCGCTGGCCTACAGCAATCTGCAGCAGGAACTCGAACAGGTCAGGATGGAAGAAGAGCGTGCACGGCAGGAAGAACTGGCGCGTATCGAACGTGAACGCCGCTACCAGGAACAGTTGCGCCTGGCACGTGAAGAAGCAGCGCGACGAAAACGTCAAGAGGAAGAAAGTAGTGGTATCGACTGGTTGAAGGCAGGCGCAATGGCAGTAGGTGCCTATGCAGGTGGTTTAGGGAAAATGGATTCACAAGCCCAGTCTGATGCCTTGACCTCCATCATGCAGGATAGCCAGAGGGGGGTGTCGGGAGTCTCGAATTTCAATAACAGTATGAATTCAACTGCACAGCGATACAACTCACAGACTAGCTCGCCAGGAGCTTATACGGGAATTATTGGTGGTGGTAACAGCACTGATTTCTCGAGTAGCCGACGAAGTGTTGAGGGTACTGCGGGAAGTTCTCCGAGTGGCACAGGTGCGGTTAGCAGGAGGCAGACAAGCAGCAGCGCTTACAGCCCTCCTAACAAAATGGCCAATATAATCAATAATGTAAATATTGATGCTGAAAGTATGATGTTGAGAGAGCAGTGTGTCGAGCAATGTTTTACCATCGAAGACAAATTTGAGGCGACAGGTTGCGCCAATCGTTGTTATTCGAAATTCAAAGGTAAACAGACAGCGCCAGATCCTTTTTATTCTCCTCCAAGTGCAATCGCGGAATAGCCCAGCATAGTTTGGCGGTATGTGATCAAGGTGTTCCTTTCTGCGATATATCGATGCCTGCTGGTACATGCACCGTCGAAGTCGGAAACGCCAGTTCGGCGCCATGGCTCTCCACGATATGGTATATCTTGAATAACACATCCTGCTTCACCTCGTGGTATTTCGTCCACACTGTGGTTTTGGTGAAGGTGTAGATGAAGAAGTCCAGTGAAGACGGGGCGAAGCTGACCAGGTTGACCATCAATGTCTGGCTGGTATCGATCTCTTCGTGATTGTGCAACATGTCGCGCACATCGTCGATGATGGCTTCGAGTTTGGCGGCATCGTCATAACGTACCCCGATGGTCTCGTTGATACGACGATGGGTCATGCGCGATGGATTGACCACGGCGATATTGGCGAAGGTGGCGTTGGGCACATAGATGGGACGTTTGTCGAAGCTGCGTATGCGGGTCAAGCGCCAGCCGATCTGTTCGACGGTGCCTTCTATCTCGCGGTCGGGTGAACGTATCCAGTCCCCTACGGCAAACGGTCGGTCGAGGTAAATCATCAGCCCGCCGAAAAAATTCGCCAGCAGGTCTTTGGCGGCAAAACCGATGGCGATACCACCGACTCCACCGAAGGCGAGTACACCTGAGATGCTGAATCCCAGTGTCTGTAACATCATCAGCGCTGCGGTGATCAGGATGGATATCCGCAGCAGCTTGCCAATCGCCTCTGCGGTACTGCGATCATAATTTTCATTCTCAGCCAGACCGGCATCGATGATGTTCTGCTGGAAATTGACAGTCAGGCGGATGAGGAACCAGGTGAATGCCGAGATGCTACCGACCACACGCACGGGTGTGACAGCGGTGAAGATGGTCGCGGTACTCTCACTGGCCGCGATATCTGCGGCGAAGGTCAGACCCAGCACCCATATCAACAGCGTCAGCGGACGTTGCATCGCGTGTAACAAGGCGTCGTCCCACGGGTTGGCGGTATGCTGAAGTTTGCGTGCCAGTCGTTTCAGTAAGATACGCTGGATCAGATCCAGAGCCAGTGCCAGAGTGACCACGACGAATACACGCCCGACCCAGGTATTGGCGCCGGTCCATGCAGACAGGTCATTGATGATCGATGTGAGAGAAAGATCCATACTTGCGTACCTGTGTCTAGATGTGCTCGCTCACCAGTTCGAGCCAGTGCCTTACCGGTGTGTCGGTACCGCTCTGTAGATGGGTCTGGCAGCCGATATTGGCGGTGGCGATGATATCGGGTTGGCTTGAACCGATGGCGTCGAGTTTATTTTTGCGTAGTTGTTGTGACAGTGTTTTCTGGGTGATGGAATAGGTTCCGGCAGAGCCGCAGCACAGATGACTGTTTTCGAAAGACAGTAGTTCGTATCCCAGCGAGCTCAACAAGCGCTCGACCTGACCGGTGATCTTCTGCCCGTGCTGCAAGGTGCAGGGTGGATGAAACGCGATACGTTT
>WFUQ01000221.1 GCA_015484935.1 Gammaproteobacteria bacterium | reverse complement strand
GGTATAAAAAATGTTGTCGCACCAGTTGTTGTATCTCCTCTGCTGATTTCTCCGGAAAACACAGTGACAGGTTGGTACTCGCAATATGCACACGCTTCCTGTTATTACGATAGGACAGACGGGCAAACACACCGGCGACCGAATCGATCACCGGCACAGGTAACAAGCACAACAGATAATACAGGCACAGGAAAAACCAGGTGAGCCAGTGACGCGGATGCAACAGACCGATGTGAAAACCCGGCAGACTTCTAGACTGACCAGACATACGTCATTTACGCCAGAACGCCGGCATCAGCAACACCAGCAAGGTAAAGATTTCGAGACGGCCGAGTAACATGGTGAAACACAACACCCATTTATCATAATCCGGCAAGCTGGCGTAATTGACTGCCACTTCTCCCAGACCGGGCCCCAGATTATTCATGGTCGCTGCGACGGCGGAGAAAGCGGTCACCTGATCCTGACCACTCATCAACAGGATCAACATCACGATGACAAACAACGCTACATAAGCTGCAAAAAAACCCCAGACAGATTCCATCACCTTGTCGTTGACTGCCTGCTTGCCGACCTTCACCGCTATCTGCGCATTGGGATGGATCAGGCGCATCAGTTCACGCTGCCCCTGCTTCACCAGTAGCAACAGGCGTATCGCTTTCATGCCACCGCCGGTAGAACCGGCACAGCCACCGACAAAACTGGCGAGTATCAACAACACCGGTGCGAATGTCGGCCATTCTGCAAACGGGCTGATGGCAAAACCGGTGGTGGTACCCACCGACACCGCATGGAACAGCCCCTGCCTGAACGCCTCGGAAAAATTCGGATACACCCCCTGCACGAACAGGAACACGATGACACTGACCGAGGTCAACAACAATGCCAGCGCATAGGTTTTGAACTCGGCATCCATGAAATAGGTCCGCACACTGGCGGTACGGATGACCGAAAAATGCAGCGCGAAATTGACTCCACCCAGAAACATGAACACGATCGCCACCGCTTCGATCGCCAGACTATCGAAATGGCCGATGCTGGCATCGTGGGTCGAAAAACCACCGATCGCCACGGTCGAAAAACTGTGGGTGATAGCGTCGAACAGATTCATACCGGCAAGCCAGTATGCGACGGCACAGGCGACTGACAGACCGAGATAGATATACCAGAGTGCTTTGGCGGTTTCGGCGATGCGCGGGGTCAGCTTCCTGTCCTTCACCGGCCCCGGTGTCTCCGCCCGGTACAACTGCATACCACCGATACCCAGCATGGGCATGACGGCGACCGCCAGTACGATGATGCCCATGCCACCCAGCCATTGCAGCTCCTGTCGATAGAACAGGATAGAACGCGGCATGCTATCGAGACCACTCAATACTGTGGCACCGGTGGTAGTCAGACCCGATATCGATTCGAACACCGCATCGGTAAAACTCACTGTCAGCGGCTGATAGAAATACAGCGGCAATGCCCCCGCCAGTCCGAGCACCGTCCAGAACAGCACCACCACCACGAAACCATCACGTATGCGCAGGTCACCCTTGTTGTTATATACCGGCAGATACATCACCAGCCCGATCAGTAACAACACCAGATAGCTTTTGAAGAATGCATCGCTGGTATCTTCAGCGTAGATAAAATCGACTATCACGGGCGGGATCAGGGTGATGCTGAACATCACCAGCAGGATACCGATCAATTTCTGGATAGTCGCGTAATGCATGTAAGGACGGCTAGAAGAAGGTCACGCCTACCTGAAACAGTTTCTCGACCTGAGGTGTCTTGTTTTTATCCAGCAGGAAGATGACCAGATGGTCATCGGA
Source organism: Gammaproteobacteria bacterium (assembly GCA_015484935.1). Lineage (GTDB taxonomy): Bacteria > Pseudomonadota > Gammaproteobacteria > SZUA-229 > SZUA-229 > S139-92. Next base: position 903 of record WFUQ01000221.1, on the reverse strand, counting down.
TTCGATGACGATATCATGATGCGCCATCAACACTTCGTCACCACGGATGATGGCACCGATGGTGATGTCGTCCGGTAGCGGCACTTCTTCGACTGTCTTGCCGACGACACGTGATGTCTTTTCATCACCATGCGCGACGATCTCGATCGCTTCTGCCGCTCCTCTTCTCAGAGAGTGCACTGCGACCACATCACCGCGTCGCACATGCGTCAGCAATGCACCGATCGTGACCTGTTGCGGCGAGATGGCGACATCGATGGTCTCCTGATTCTCGATAAGATCGACATAGGCAGGACGATTGATCAAGGACATGACTTTCTTCACACCCAGTTTCTTCGCCAGCATCGCAGACAGGATGTTCGCCTCATCGTCGTTCGTCAGTGAACAGAACACGTCCATCTGATCGATGTTTTCCTCCAGCAACAGGTCTTTGTCAGCAGAATCGGCATGCAGCACGATGGTATTGTCCAGCTTCTCGGACAGATATTGCGCCCTGACCTGACTGCGTTCTATCACTTTTACCTGATGTTTGTGCTCCAGTGCTTCAGCCAGCCTGCGACCGATATTGCCACCGCCCGCCAGCATGATACGCCGCACACTCTTGTCCAGCCGACGCATCTCTGCCATCACGGTTCTGATGTTCTCGCGAGCCGCGATGAAAAACACTTCATCATCCGCTTCGATGACTCTCTCACCGCTGGGCACGATGGCTTTGCCGCGTCTGAAGATAGCCGCCACACGGGTGTCCACTCCCGGTACATGATCACGTAAGGCACTGATCTCATGCCCGACCAGTGGACCACCATAATACGCACGCACACCGACCAGCTGTGCCTTGCCACCGGCAAAATCCAGTACCTGCAAGGCACAGCTGGTCGGTGTGCGTGCGTATTACGGTGGTCC
>WFUQ01000220.1 GCA_015484935.1 Gammaproteobacteria bacterium | reverse complement strand
CGACGATGCGGGTCAACATGCGATACAACCAACCGGTGCCTTCACGACACGGGGTACATTGACCGCAGGATTCCGAGAAATAGAACTGCGAGATACGCTGCAGGGCTTTGACCATGTCGGTGGTCTCGTCCATGACGATGACCGCACCGGAACCCAGCATGGAGCCGACACCAACGATGGAATCGTAATCCATGTTCGCAGTCATCATGATGTCACCGGGCACGACCGGCACCGATGAGCCACCCGGGATGACGGCTTTTAATTTTTTACCATCGAGCACACCGCCTGCCATCTCCAGCAGATCTTTGAACGATGTACCCATCGGAATTTCGAAGTTGCCCGGTTTGTTGACGTGACCGGAAACCGAGAACAGTTTGACACCGCCGCTGTTGGGGATACCCAGATCAGCGAACCACTTGCCACCGTTACGCATGATGGCGGGTACCGAACTCAATGTTTCAGTATTGTTGATGGTGGTCGGTTTGCCGTACAGACCGAAGTTAGCCGGGAAAGGCGGCTTGAATCGTGGCAGACCACGTTCACCTTCCAGCGAATTCAGCAGCGCAGTCTCCTCACCACAGATGTAAGCACCGGCACCGAGTGACGCATAGACATCGATATCGACACCCGAACCCTGGATGTTCTCACCGGCCCAGCCGTTCGCATACGCTTCTTTCAAAGCCTGCTGGAAACGTATCGCCGGTTCGTCCATAAACTCACCACGCATATAGTTATAACCGGCTGTCGCGCCCATGGCATAACAACCGATCAACATCCCTTCGACCAGCGCATGCGGATTAAATCGCAGGATATCGCGGTCTTTACAGGTGCCCGGTTCGGATTCATCTGAATTACATACCAGATATTTCTGTACCGGCGCAGTACGCGGCATGAAGCTCCACTTGAGCCCGGTCGGGAAACCGGCACCGCCACGTCCACGCAAGCCGGATGTTTTCAGCTCTTCGATAACATCTTCAGGCGAGATGTTTTCACTGAGTATCTTTTTCCACGCCTCGTAGCCACCGGTTTTCAGGTAGTTCTCGTAGGAGTACGGCTGATCTTCGAACTGCAAGGTTGCGAAACAGACTTCGTTAGCCATTAGCAGATACCTCTATGGCATTGACTTGACGACGCACTGCGACAAACATCGCGGAATAATGTATCCGCTAATGCACGCAAATTAACGCGAATTGAATGTTTTATAAAATCCATCGAGCACTGCGAAATCACTGATAAAGAAGATCCAGCGAATAGTTTGCGTTTATTCGCGTTTATTAGCGGACTGATAAAACACATAATCATTCCAGCCCATCCAGTATCTCATCTACCTTCTCAGGCGTGAGATTTTCATAATAGACATGATTGACCTGCATCATCGGGCCACCTGCGCAGGCTGCCAGACACTCTTCTTCTTTCTTGAGATAGATGCGACCGTCTTCTGTGCTCTCACCGATCTTGATGCCGAGTTTGTTTTCGACGTGATTGACGATGGTCTGCGAACCCATCAACATGCAGCAGATGTTGGTGCAGATGGCGACGTTGTTGCGTGCCACCGGTTTCAGCTCGTACATGGAGTAGAAACTGGCGACCTCGTAGACTTCGATCTTCGACAGATCGAGATAGTCCGCCACGGCATCCATCAATTCCGGTGTCAGAAAACCCTTGTTCTCATGCTGCACCGCATTCAATGCACCCAGTAGCGCAGACTTCTTGCGGTCGGCCGGGTAACGCGAGAGCAGTTCGTCTATCTCTTCGCGGGCATGTGCGCTTAATTGTGTCTCTGTCGTCGTCATAACTATCTATCAATCTCGCCGAACACGATATCCTGTGTACCGATCACCGCCACCACGTCAGCCAGCATGTGACCGCGCACCATCTCGTCGAGTGATGCCAGATGTGCAAAACCGGGAGCACGTATCTTCAGGCGATAAGGTTTGTTGGCACCGTCCGAAACGATGTAGGCACCGAACTCGCCTTTAGGATGTTCGACTGCGGCATAGGCTTCGCCTTCCGGCAGACAGAAACCTTCGGTGAATAATTTGAAATGGTGGATCAGCGATTCCATATCCGATTTCATGGTCTCACGATCTGGCGGTGAAACTTTGTGGTCTTCCAGTAGTACCGGGCCATCGTTATCACGCAGCCAGTCGATACACTGTTTGATTATCCGGTTGGACTGACGCATCTCTTCGATACGGATGAGGTAGCGGTCATAGCAGTCGCCATTGGTACCCAGCGGGATATCGAAGTCCATGCGGTCGTACACTTCATACGGCTGCTTCTTGCGCAGATCCCACTCGACTCCCGAGCCGCGTAACATCGGTCCGGTGAAGCCCATCTGCAACGCACGTTCAGGTGACACAATCGCGATATCGACGGTACGCTGTTTCCAGATGCGGTTATCGGTCAGCAGGGTTTCATAT
>WFUQ01000219.1 GCA_015484935.1 Gammaproteobacteria bacterium | reverse complement strand
GGCCCGAGATAAAACGGAACGAGCCTTTAAAGATACTGGCCGTAAAGGATTCCTTTTTGCCACCACCGGTACGCACGTATTCGTCGATGACTGATTCTGAACGCGACCCCAGCGAAAATACAGAATTATCCTTGAAACGGATGTTGATATGCGATTTCCGGTAAGTCACCACACGGTCACCTTCGTAGATAGCATCACCCTTCATCAGTTTTCGATAGTGCTTGCGTCCGGTCTGTGCCCGGACATTACCGCTTACACTGCTGACATAACCTGCCGCTTCTACAGCTGCAACACTGTTACCCGTGACAGATACCAGAAGGAGGGTGCTGAACATCCATGTAAAAAATAAACTTCTCATCATATGACTTACTCACTGGCTGCTACTGTGAAATACCATCTTAAGGAAAAGCCAGATCAGATGCTGGCACCACATTAGAGGTATAGGTCAGACCACCCGGTGAACGATCGACGATAGTGATATAAACACCCGCGGCCGGTGGCGGTGTACCAGCCGGTTTCGCAAACCAGATACCGTTCAGGTTATCCGGTGTGCCTAACGCACAGAAACCGTAGATGTAACTATCGTCGCCTGCATCATAAAAGTTAACCCATGAACGTGCCGGTGTATCGTTCAGACCGCAGGGACCGTAATCAGGCGTCGCAGCGAAGAAATCGGCCGGGTAAACACTCTTGTTAGTGACATCGAATGTCCACCGACGGAACGGGTTACCGAAAGCATCGTTATAATCTACAAAACCGGTGTTCACCAGAATCGGATCGGCCGCCAGACCACTACCCGAAGACACCACGATATTGACCACGGAATTTTCATTGGCGCTGGTGCCGGCAGCCGGGTTCTGGCTGATGACATCTCCCGCAGCGACGGTAGCGCTGGTCGCAAGTGACACACTGGCATTCAACTGCGCTGCGGTCAGTGTTGACTCGGCCGTTGCCTGCGGACTACCGACCACATTCGGCACGATCACCGATTCGATCACATTGGTCACATCGATACTGTAGCTCACCGCATCGCTACCACCTGCACCATCGGAAACCGTGAGAGTCACTCGGTAGTTATTATCGAGACCGGAATCAGCAGGTGTCTCGAAATCAGGAGCTGTCTTGAAGCGCAACTGACCGCCCACTACTTCGAACAGTGCTCCGTCGATATTGCTACCGACCAGACTGGTGCTGACCGAGACTGGCGACAGCACCTGTGCTGGCAGATCTGCATCTGTTGCAGATACAGCAAATATATCCTGAACATTTTCTGCATGGGCGATGACCGGCCCACCAGCAGGATTGATAACAGGATCGTTATCGTTGATACCGTTCAGCGTGACCGTTATCGGCAGATCTGCTGCACTGGCGCCGAAGAAATCAGTGGCACGTACGGTCAGGTTAAACGCTGTCCGTGGCTCCTCTCTATCCAAAAGCGTACCGGCTTTAACCTCCAGTGTGCCGGAAGATATCTGGAAGCTGGCACCATCACCACCCGGCACGATGCTGTAACTGATCGAATCACAGGCATCTGTGCTGGTGACAGACAGGTCACCGACTGCGACTGGTGAGGCCGCAACGCCTGATGCCAATTCATCGATACTGGTGCTACTGATCGCCAGTGCACCCGGTGCCGTATTGAGCGAACCCAATGCGGCATACACATCGATTCTCGGTTCATTGGTACCACTGAAATTAACCGTTCCAGTCGCGGTTGACTGCAGTGTCGATTCGATAGCACTCAGGGCCACACCACATTCATTCATCAATGCCGCCACTCCCGATACAGTTGCCGCTGCAGCAGACGTACCGGAAGACGTTGCCACCAATCCATCATTTGATGTACTGACGATATTGGTGCCTGGCGCTGCCACATCTGCGAGTGGTCCATAGTTACTATCGACCGCCCCACTATCCATAGTGCAACCACTATTACAAGAAACAGAGTTGGCAACCGTGATGAACATGTTTTTGTCGGTGACGATGCCGCCGTTAAGCGCAGTGAATACATCGCTTGCTTCATCATTACAACTGGCAGGCCATTTTTCAACATTACTGCCCTGGTTCCCTGCCGAATTAACCACCAGCTTGCCACTGTTGATCACCAGCTGGATCGCATTACACAACCCGTTCACACCGGAGGAAGT
>WFUQ01000218.1 GCA_015484935.1 Gammaproteobacteria bacterium | reverse complement strand
CCGACAGCTTTATCGATACCGCGTTTCCGGTCCATCGGGTTCATACCGGCTGAAACAGATTTCATACCTTCACGGACGATGCCCTGTGCCAGTACGGTAGCTGTAGTGGTACCGTCACCGGCGATGTCTGATGTCTGTGATGAAACTTCTTTCACCATCTGTGCGCCCATGTTTTCGAACTTGTCTTCCAGTTCGATCTCTTTGGCGACGGATACACCGTCTTTGGTGATGGTAGGCGCACCGAATGATTTATCCAGTACTACGTTACGGCCTTTGGGGCCCAGTGTGACTTTGACCGCATTGGCCAGTACGTTTACGCCGTTAATCATACGGCTACGTGCGTCGTCTCCAAATCTTACGTCTTTAGCTGACATGTTTGTTTACCTCTAGAAAAATTTAATACTTGAAAAATGGTTTGATGCTGAAACTAGGCAGCCAAAATGCCGAGGATATCTTCTTCTTTCATGATCAGGACTTCGTCACCGTCGATCTTGATTTCAGTACCTGAGTATTTGCCGAACAGAACCTGGTCGCCGACTTTTACTTCCAGTGCGCGTACGTCGCCACTGTCCGTGATTTTGCCGTTACCGACTGCGACCACTTCACCTTTTGACGGTTTTTCGGTTGCGGAATCGGGAATGACGATGCCACCACTGCTGGTGCGCTCTTCTTCCATTCGTTTGACGACTACACGGTCTTGTAGTGGACGTATGTTCATGTGTTTACCCCCTGCGGATATCTTAGATAGTAAAAATTGCTTTTAGCACTCTATAAATGAGAGTGCTAATCATAATGACGACCATGGCAGAGTCAAGCTCTAATGCCCGTCAGATTAGCGTTGCAGAGTTATATGGGGCTGGTTTGGGGCAATACAAGGGCGGGACGGGTAATTAGTAGTGATTTTGGGTGGTTGGTTGGGTGGGTGGTGTTTGGTCGCGATGCAGCTCTGGGGTAAGAGTGGCGCAGTCTGACAGGTGGATTCCCGCCTGCGCGGGAATGACGGTAGTGGCTTGAGTGGGAATAACGGGGTGACAGGCGCGTTTTGTACTTTTTGACTACCGGCAATCGACACCTGCAATCGACTTTATTCTTTTCGTTCAAATTCCCCGTCGATGGTCTGCCCTCTTTGCCCGGAATTTTGCCCATCGCGCTGGATATGTTCATTCTGGTAGCGAGGCTGGTCTGCGCCGGGCTGCTGGAAACCGCCGCTCTGGAACTGAAAGCCACTGCCATGAATCTGCACTCTGGCGAGCAGGAAGTGCACCAGCGCCTGTCTGGTAACCGGGATGAGACACAGGAAGCCGAGGCTGTCCGTCAGGAAACCCGGGGTGAGCAGGAGCACGCCAGCGATCGCCAGCAACATGCCTTCCAGCATCTCCTGTGCGGGCATCTGGCCCTGTGCCATACTCCTCTGGGCGCGTTGCAGGGTGTTGAATCCCTGCATGCGTAACAGGTTCACGCCGATGACGGCAGTCAGGACAACCAGGATGACGGTCCACAGCGCACCGATGATGCTACCGACCTGGATGATGAGGTACAGCTCGATGAGCGGGATTGCGATGAATAACCACGGCCAGAATCGGATCATTGTGTTTGCCTTTGTGAGCGGGATTTTAAGTATGTGTTAAGTTGATGTTTGCTAGAATCTTCGGCACTTTGGACCTGTCTGCTGATACTGTCATTTAGTTGCCAGCCTGCGAGGAACTCGAACCGTTCGCCATGTCTAAGTGGGAGCATATTGGCATCCCGTTAAAATAACCATTTTGAGACGTTTTATCTTTATGAGCATCTTCACCACCGCATTTCGTCGTTATAGTACGCTATCTCTATTCCTGATTTTTGCCAGTATTGCACCGCTGCAACCTCTGCATGCAGAAAACGCGCTACAGGGGCTGGACCTGTTCGGCATGGGTGGTCAGGACGAGATACTGGATCCTGATCAGGCGTTCAAGCTCACGTCGAGCACCGATGAGAAGGGCCTGACCATCAACTGGGAGATCGCTGAAGGTCATTATCTGTATCAGGACAAGATGCAAGTCACTACCGGCAGTACTGATGTGACCACCGGAACGTTAAAAACTTCCCCGGCTGAAGAAAAAGATGACCCCATCTTCAATAAAATCCTGAAGGTGTATCACGACTCTGCAGAAGTCAGCCTGCCTTTCCTCTCTACTAATGAGGGCAAAACCGCCACTTTCAAGGTGAAGTATCAGGGCTGCTCGGAAATATCGGGCATCTGTTATCCGCCTCAATCGAAAGATATCGTGGTCAAACTGCCGTTTATCGGTGAAGCGGATGCTGCCGAAACCTCGACCGGCTATGACACCAGTATCTCCGAACAGGATCAGATGGCTCAGGCTCTCGCCGGTGACAACACCCTGCTCACGCTGCTAATCTTTTTTGGTGCCGGTCTGTTGCTGGCTTTCACTCCCTGCGTGTTTCCTATGGTGCCGATCCTGTCCGGTATCATCGTCGGTCAGGGTGAAGACCTGACTACCCGCAAAGCCTTGTCTCTCTCCGTCGTGTATGTACTGGCGATGGCACTGACCTACACGATCGTTGGCGTGCTGGTAGGATTATCGGGTGAAAATATTCAGGCCTGGTTCCAGAGTCCGGTCATCATCGGTACTTTCGCTGCGGTATTCGTCGCGCTCTCTTTCTCCATGTTCGGTTTTTACGAATTGCAGATGCCCGCTTCGGTGCAGGCGAAACTGGCAGAGATAAGCAACAGTCAACAGGGTGGCAATCTGGTCGGTGTCGCTATCATGGGTTTTTTATCGGCACTGATCGTCGGCCCCTGCGTCACCGCACCACTGGTCGGTGCACTCATCTATATAGCCGACACCGGCGATGCGGTACTCGGCGGCATGGCACTGTTCTCGCTCAGCATGGGCATGGGTACACCGTTGATACTCATCGGGGCTTCTGCCGGTAAGTTATTACCCAGGGCAGGTGCATGGATGGATGCGGTCAAGGCCGCCTTCGGCGTACTATTGCTGGCCTTGGCCATCTGGTTACTGGAACGTGTCGCTCCTGCCGGTTTCACCATGGCATTGTGGGCAGCCCTGCTGATCGTCTCTGCTATCTATATGAATGCGATCGACCCACTACCCGAAGGCAGCAGTGGCTGGCGCAAACTCTGGAAAGGTGTCGGACTGATGCTGTTGTTATACGGTGTCATCCTCGTCATCGGTCTTGCCAGTGGTAACCGTAATGTGTTCCAGCCGTTACATGGTCTTGCCAGCGGTGGCGGCACGGTGACACAACAAGCCAGTGCCCACCTCGAATTCAAGCAGATCAAAGGTGTCGATGGTCTGAACGCGGCTCTGGCTGCTGCCAAAGGCAAAACTGTGATGCTGGATTTCTATGCTGACTGGTGCGTGTCCTGCAAAGAGATGGAAGTACTGACTTTTGCCAACCCCGCAGTACAGGCGGCCCTGGCCGATACTGTCGTATTGCAGGCGGATGTCACACCTAACGATGAACTCGATGTCGCACTGTATAAACACTTCGGCATCATAGGGCCACCGTCGATCATGTTCTTCGACAAGGACGGTAACGAGTTGCGTAACCATCGGGTAGTCGGTTTTATGCCTGCTGATAAATTCGCAGCACACATCCAGTCTGCATTTTCATCTGCAGGATCCCGCTAACTTTTTCTCAGGACTTCATGTGCGTGTGATCACGCACAGTATCAACACATGAAAAATATAATCTTCATCATCGTCGCTGTAGTACTGGCAGCATCAGCCGGTTATGTCACCCAGCAGTTGCTGTTCGATAACAACGAGCGACCTGTGGTGTTACAGAAAAACAATCCCGGTGTCGGCATGCAGCGTCCTGAATTTGCCATGAAGGATATCGACGGTACCATCCGCAATATCAAACAATGGGACGGCAAGATCATCCTGCTCAACTTCTGGGCGACCTGGTGCCCACCCTGCAAGAAGGAGATTCCGGCTTTTATCGAATTACAGGACGAATACGGTGATGCCGGTCTGCAAGTAATCGGTATCGCCATCGATAATGAAGCCGATGTCAGTGCTTTCATGCTGGAGACCGGCATCAACTATCCGATCATGGCGGACGAGATCGAAACCACCGAGCTGGCAAAACGCTATGGTAACTATATGGGTGCCCTGCCCTACACGGTTATCATCGACAAGAACGGCACAGTTAGCTACACGTTCGCCGGAGAAATGAGCAAGCAACATGCGCTCAAAGCTCTGCAGAAAGCCGGTCTAACGCTTTAATCCCACCTATTCACTGAATTTATCCGCTATTTCACAGAAATAGTGGACATTTTCATGGATTTTATGCACAATCCCTGTTGTCGCATCTATATTAGCAATTCATTATAACTATAAGCGCTGAAACGCGTCGATACTATGCCCGATATCCTCGTCATCAACGGCCCGAATCTGAATCTTCTGGGTACCCGTGAGCCCGAACATTATGGCAATGACACACTGGAAAATATCGACCAGCGACTATCGAGCAGCGCTGAACAACATAATTTTTCGCTACAGAGCGTGCAGAGCAATGCCGAAGCCGAGCTGATAGAAGTAGTTCATCAGGCGGCAAAAGACGGGGTACGCTTCATCATCATCAACCCGGCGGCGTTCACGCATACCAGTGTCGCGTTGCGAGATGCCTTGAGTGGTGTCGATATACCGTTCATCGAGATACATCTGTCGAATGTACACGCACGCGAATCGTTTCGCGAACACTCTTATTTTTCTGATATCGCAGTCGGTGTCATCTCCGGCCTGGGCGCACTGGGTTACGAGCTGGCTTTACAGGCTGCGATAAAACAACTTACAACCAGTCCTTAACCAGGCTCCTTAACAAAAGGTTTAATCATGGACATACGCAAAGTCAAAAAACTGATCGAACTGCTGGAAGAATCCGGTATCGCTGAAATCGAGATCCACGAAGGTGAAGAATCGGTACGCATCACCCGTAACGGCCCTGCGGCCGCGGCTGCCCCGGTACAATACATGGCAGCCCCTGCCTCTGCACCCGCTGCGGCTCCTGCAGCATCAGCAGCTACGGAAAGCACAGAAGACAATGATGAGAGTGCCATCCCCAGCGGTCATGTGATCAAATCACCTATGGTCGGCACTTACTACAGCTCGGCCTCTCCGGGCGCACCTGCTTTCGTCAATGTCGGTGATACCGTCAGCGAAGGCGACACGATCTGCATCATCGAAGCGATGAAGATCCTGAATCAGATCGAAGCTGACAAGTCAGGCAAGATCAAAGCCATCCTGGTCGACAATGCACAGCCTGTTGAATTTGGTCAGCCACTGGTCATCATCGAGTAAACCCTATCATGTTGACTAAAGTATTAATCGCCAACCGCGGTGAGATCGCACTGCGTATCCTGCGAGCCTGTCGCGAACTCGGTATTAAAACCGTCGCCGTGCATTCCGAAGCTGACCGTGATCTTAAACACGTACGACTGGCTGACGAATCGGTCTGTATCGGACCCGCGCCTTCTACCGAAAGCTATCTGAATGTACCGGCCATCATCAGCGCGGCTGAATTGACCGATGCTGTCGGTATCCATCCCGGTTACGGCTTCCTGTCTGAAAACGCGGAGTTTGCGGAGCGTGTCGAAGACAGCGGTTTCGTCTTCATCGGCCCGACATCGGATTCCATCCGCACCATGGGTGACAAGGTTGCCGCCATCGCTGCGATGAAAGATGCCGGTGTGCCATGTGTACCTGGTTCTGACGGGCCGTTGAAC
>WFUQ01000217.1 GCA_015484935.1 Gammaproteobacteria bacterium | reverse complement strand
GCCCATTTCAATCCGATACCCGATAGACAGGCTGAACCGGTACCCGAACTGGAGCTGGCGCATCACGAGCTGGCAGAGAGTGACCTGGATACCGAGTTCGAGACCGGGTCACTGGCGGGTGCAGGTCTGTTGCCTCTGCGTGAGATCGTCAGGATATTACGAGATACTTACTGCGGTTCGGTCGGTGTCGAATATATGCACATCACCGAAACCGATGAAAAACGCTGGTTGCAACATCGTCTTGAAGTGACCCGTGGTGTATATCGCTTCGATGAGATCGAGCGCATCAACATATTGCAACAGCTCACCACGGCCGAAGGTCTGGAAAGATATCTGCACACACGTTATGTCGGGCAGAAGCGGTTTTCGCTGGAAGGCGGTGAATCACTGATCCCTTTACTCGATGAGTTGGTGTTGAGCGCCGGTGTCAAAGGCATCAAGGAAGTCGTCATCGGCATGGCGCATCGCGGTCGCCTGAATGTACTGGTCAATATACTGGGCAAGAAACCGGCAGACCTGTTCAGTGAATTCGAGGGCACCAAGGCAGTAGAAGAACTGACCGGTGATGTGAAGTATCACAAAGGTTTCTCATCAAACATGGACACCGAAGGGGGGCCGGTGCATCTGGCGCTGGCATTCAATCCTTCCCATCTGGAGATCGTTGCACCTGTGGTCGAAGGTTCGGTGCGTGCGAGATTATGGCGGCGGGGTGACCGCACGGGTGATCAGGTCATTCCGGTCCAGATTCACGGCGATGCGGCTTTCTCCGGTCAGGGTGTGGTGATGGAGACTCTGCAGATGTCCAAGTCGCGTGGTTACACCACCCACGGTACTTTCCATGTCATCATCAATAACCAGATCGGTTTCACCACCAGCATGAACAGCGATGCACGCTCCACCAAATACTGCACCGACATCGCCAAGATGGTGGATTCACCGATCTTCCATGTCAACGGCAACGATCCGGAAGCCGTGGTTGCGGTGACCCGTATCGCACTCGAATACCGCATGTTGTTCAAGAAAGATGTCGTCATCGACATGGTGTGCTATCGCCGCCATGGTCATAACGAAGCAGACGAACCGCGAGCCACTCAACCGATGATGTACAAACGGATATCATCATTGCCCACGACCCGCACACTGTATGCCGAGAAGATCGAGCGCGGCGAGGTGTTGACGCGGCAACAGATAGACAAGATGGAAGAGTCTGTGCGAGTACTGCTCGAATCGGGTGAGTGTGTGGTGCCACATAAGCTACCGGACGACAAGGCGGACAAATCGACACGCGTCAGCTGGAAACAGTTCAAGCATGCCAGCATACTGGATAAGGTCGACACCACAGTCAGTATCGAAAAGATACGTTCACTGACCGAGCAGATAGAAGTATTGCCGGAAGGATTCGAACTGCATCCCAGGGTAGCGAAGATCGTCGATAATCGTCACAAGATGTGTCACGCCGCGTTACCGATAGACTGGGGATATGCGGAGACACTGGCATATGCTTCGCTGGTCGATGAGGGCTATTCCGTGCGCCTGTCCGGTCAGGACAGCGGACGCGGAACCTTCTTTCACCGGCATGCTGTTTTCCATAATCAGAAAGACGGTAGCAGCTATGTGCCACTGAGGAATCTGGGCAACGAAAAAGCCAACTTCCGGGTGTTCGATTCACTGTTATCCGAACTGGCGGTGCTCGGTTTCGAATACGGATTCTCTACCGCCGAACCCGAGACCCTGACCTTGTGGGAAGCGCAGTTCGGTGACTTCGCCAATGGTGCCCAGATCGTCATCGACCAGTTCATCGTTTCCGGCGAGCATAAATGGGGTCGGGTCAGCGGTCTGGTCATGTTGTTGCCGCACGGTTTCGAAGGCCAGGGTGCGGAGCACAGCTCGGCGAGGCTGGAACGTTTTCTGCAATTGTGTTCTGAACATAATATTCAGGTTTGTGTGCCGAGTACACCGGCGCAGATATTTCATGTGTTGCGTCGGCAGATGGTGCGGCAGTTACGCAAACCGCTGATCGTGATGACACCGAAAAGTCTGTTACGGCACAAACTGTGTGTCAGCACTCTGGAAGACCTCAGTGAAGGTGAATTTCAGTGGGTCATCCCGGATCGGAGTAT
>WFUQ01000216.1 GCA_015484935.1 Gammaproteobacteria bacterium | reverse complement strand
GATGTACGCGATGGGGCGGGTGTCCAACTCGATCTGGCGGACAGAAATATGCTCATCAGCAGTCTTGATACCGGGCTCATCTTCGAACGCCAGCTGACTAACGGTGCTACCCAGACCCTGGAACCGAGGCTGTTTTATCTGCGTGCCCCGTTCCGGGATCAGTCTGCTTACCCGCTATTCGATACCAGCGCGCCGACGTTCAACTTCGCCCAGCTTTTCCGCAGCAACCGATTCAACGGTATCGACCGGATAAGCGATGCCAACCAGTTGACCACTGCCTTGACCACACGCGTACTGACCGCATCGGGTAACGAGATATTTCAGGCCAGTATAGGGCAGATACACTATTTCGAAGACCGACTGGTGTCACTGACCGCACCGGAAACCATCAGCTCATCTGACCTGGTCGCCGAGATGACGACCCGGCTGGATGACTGGCAGGCACGCGTCAACCTTCAATGGGACAGTCGCACCCGCCAACAGCAGCGGCAGAACTATCTGCTGCAGTACCGGTCGGATAACAGGCATGTATTCAATCTGGCCTACCGGGCACTGGCCGATGCCAATCCGGCAAATGAAATCTCACAATCTGATGTATCATTCGTCACCCCGGTCAGTGATAATACCGCCGTATTCGGGCGCTGGAACTACTCACATACCGAAGATCAGGATATCGACGTGATAGCAGGTATCGCTTACGAGAGCTGTTGCTGGTCGCTGCAGGTATCAGCACAGCGACAACGACTCACCGGCACCGTCAATGAATACGATAACAGGATACTGCTGCAACTGGTGCTGAAAGGACTGGGCAGCGTTTCCGGCAACACTTTGAGCAATACATTAAAACGGGCGATCCCCGGTTACCAATAGAGGCATTACGTTGACACATTCACTCTTCAAACGATTCGGTCTATCGGTCATCCTGTCCGTACTGATGACCAATGTATTCGCCATGAAAAAACTGGACAGCATCGTCGCCATCGTCGATGAAGATGTCATCACCCAGATCGAGTTCGACCAGAATACACGATCTATCATGCTCCAGCTCAGAACACCCGTCACCTCGGAAGAAGATATGGCGGCACTGAAAAAACAGGTTCTGGAAAAGATGATACGCGACAAGATCCAGCTGCAACTGGCTGCCAAACTCGGTATCCAGATCGATGACATCCAGCTCAACAAGATGCTGGAGAAGATCGCTGCTGCCAACACCATCTCACTCGATGTGCTCAGAAAGACACTGGAATCGGATGGCATCAACTTCAGTCAGTTCCGCGAACAGACACGCGAACAACTCATCATCAAACAACTGCAACAACGCGTGGTCGCCAACAAGGTAAAAGTCAGCGAGCAGGAGATCGACCAGTACATCGAGAAGAACACAAAATTATCGAAGTCCAATATCAAATACCATTTGCGCCACATCCTGATATCGACACCCGAGACCGCCACACCCGAACAGGTGCAACAGGCAAAGGTAAAAGCCGAGGAGCTGGCACAACGCATCGCCGACGGCAGCAACTTCGAACAGATCGCTGTCAAGGAATCTGCCGGTCGCAATGCACTCAAAGGAGGGGATCTCGGCTGGCGCACGACCAGTGAACTGCCCGAGCTTTTCGTCAAAGCGCTGACCCGATTACACAATGGTGATGTCACACCGCCACTGCGCAGTGCCAGCGGTTTTCATCTGCTACAACTGGTCGAGAGCACACAGCAGAGCAATACCGTGGTGCAGACCCTGAGCAGACATATCCTGATACGCGATGGCAGTGAGCTGACCACTGACCCCGAAGCATTCCTGAATGACATCAGACAGCGTATCGAGCAGGGTGAAGATTTTGCCACGCTCGCAGAAAAATATTCAGACGACCCCGGCTCGAAGATCAAAGGCGGCGAACTGGGTTGGGCCGATCCCGGCACCTTCGTACCTGAATTCGAGAGCACTATGCAGACTCTGGCAGATAAGGAGATATCACGCCCGTTCAAGAGCAAGTTCGGCTGGCATATCATGCAGGTACTGGGACGTCGGGAAGCAGAGGCCAGTCACGATACACTGGCAGCAAAAGCCAAGCTGGAGATCCGCAAACGCAAGATCGATGAAGAACTGACGCTGTGGTTACGCAAGATACGTGACGAAGCCTTTATCGAATATGTCGATGTAGCCAATAACGAATAGACCATGCCGCTATTACTCACGCCCGGTGATCCGGCTGGCATCGGTCCTGACATCACACTGGATATCCTCAGTCGAAAATATCAGGATAACATTCTGGTCGTCGCCGATGCGCATCTGCTCGAAGAACGCGCCGCCGCATTACAGATCGAAACTGAACTGAACGTCTTTTCCGATTTTCAGGACAGCCTGGACAATCTCAGCCCGGACGCGATCAACATCCTGCACACTGACATCTGCCAGCCATGCAAGGCTGGCGTACTGGACAGCACCAACAGTCGGTACGTGCTCGACTGTCTCGATATCGCAGAACGCCTCTGTCGTGAAGGCAAGGCCGATGGCATGGTCACCGGGCCGGTACATAAAGGCATCATCAATGATGCCGGTTTTCAGTTCACCGGTCACACCGAGTATCTCGCCGAACCCAGCAACAGCCAGCCGGTGATGATGCTGGCGACCGAAGACTTGCGAGTCGTACTCGCGACCACGCATCTGCCTTTGAAAGATATAGCTGGCGCGATCACCCGACAGAGTCTCACCGATGTGCTGACGATCACCGACGACTTCCTCAAACAGCGTTTCAAGATAGACCGACCCCATATACTGGTATGTGGTCTGAACCCGCATGCCGGTGAAGACGGTCATCTGGGTTCCGAAGAGATCGACACCATCTCCCCTGTTATCGAACAGTGTATCGAACAAGGTATGAACCTGACCGGCCCGTTACCGGCAGATACGGCTTTTACCCGACATCACCTCCCTACTGCTGATGCAGTGCTTGCCATGTACCACGATCAGGGATTGCCGGTTCTGAAATACAGCGGCTTCGGCAAAGCGGTGAACGTCACGATGGGTCTGCCATTTGTGCGCACCTCTGTCGATCACGGTACTGCTCTGGAACTCGCTGCTACCGGCAAAGCCGACAGTAGCAGCCTCGACACAGCCATCGCTATCGCGATGAAGATCTCATAACGTGCAACATCAGGCGAAGAAACGTTTCGGTCAGAATTTTCTTATCGACCAAAACATCATCGACAAGATCATCACCGCGGTCAATCCGTCTGCGCAGGATCACATCGTCGAGATCGGACCGGGACTGGGTGCCTTGACCCGCCCCTTGCTGAACGAACTCGACCGGCTCGATGTCATCGAGCTCGATCGTGATGTCATCCCCAAACTTGAATTCAACTGTGATCACGATGACAAGTTACACATACACGAATACGATGTACTGAAGTTCGATTTCAACAGCCTGCTGGAAACCGATCAGACCAAACTGAAGATCATCGGCAACCTGCCCTACAACATCTCGACACCGGTACTGTTCCACCTGCTCGACTATCACGCACATATCGAAAGCATGCACTTCATGTTGCAGAAAGAAGTGGTCGACCGGATCGCGGCGGTTCCCGGCAATGGCGACTATGGCCGACTCAGCGTCATGATCCAGTCATGGTTTCAGGTCGCCCCTCTGTTCATCGTCTCGTCCCACTGTTTCTCACCTGCACCTAAAGTAGAATCGGCTATCCTGAAACTGGTGCCGACCACCCGGTACGCAGGCAGGATAGAAGATGCCGAACATTACTCAAAACTGGTCAGACTGGCTTTCTCACAACGCCGGAAGACACTGAAGAACACGCTCAAGGATATCTGCAATGTCGAACAGATCAGGCAGGCGGGCATCGACCCCGGCCAACGGGCCGAGCAACTGACTGTCGATGACTTCCTGAAACTGCATGCCTGCTGCCTGTAACCACTTATCGAATAGTGATAATCGCCGGTTTCGCGGTGCTATAATCGAAATATGACAGATACCCCATACAATATTCAGGTCAAGGTCGTGCCCGCCTACATCGCCGAACAGTCCGACCCGCATAATGACAATTATGTGTTTTCCTATACCGTCACTATCACCAATGTCGGTGACATACCGGCGAAATTACTCACCCGGCACTGGGTCATCACCGACGGGGACGGGCAGGTTCAGGAAGTCAAAGGTGACGGCGTGATAGGTGAACAACCTCATCTGCAACCTGGCGAAGGATTCAAATATACCTCGGGTACATTCATGAATACCCCCGTCGGCACCATGACTGGAAGCTATCAGATGCTGGCAGATGACGGTGTGCATTTCGATGCCGACATCCCGTCATTCACCCTGTCTGTACCGAACATCCTGCACTAGACACCGTTCCAGCCGATGGCTCTGAAGCACAGTTATACGGTCCTGGCACCGGTCTATGACTGGCTGGTCAGCTCGCCACTCAACCCGGCGAGGCAGAACAGTCTTGCGCGGCTGGGGGACGTAACAGGCAAACACATCCTGATCAACGGTATCGGTACCGGCCTGGATATCCCCTTGCTACCGGTCGGGGCACACTATATCGGCAGTGACATCACACCTGCGATGCTGAATATCGCGAAAAAACGCGCACAGAATTGCGACATCGAGCTGCGACTGCAACAGGCCGACAGCATGGCCCTGCCCTTCGACGACCAGCAGTTCGATATCATCATCATGCATCTTATACTGGCTGTGGTGCCGGATCCGGTCGCTGCGCTGCGACAGGCGGAACGCGTACTCAAACCCGGTGGCCGCATCCTCATCTATGACAAATTCCTCAAACCGGGTGAGCACGCTCCCGTGCGCAGATTGTTAAATCTCATCACCCGCCACATCGCCACCCGCACCGATGTGGTATTCGAGCAGGTACTATCACAGACACCGAAGCTGACAGTCACACAGGATGAGCCGGCACTTGCAGGCGGATGGTTCCGGCTGATAGAGTTACAGAAATCCAATAGCTAACCAGCGAGCGAGCGATGGCAACGTATGCCATAGGCGATATTCAGGGATGTTATAACGAGCTCCGGCAGCTGCTAGATCAGTTGCAGTTCAATACGGATCGAGATCAGCTATGGTTCACCGGCGATCTGGTCAATCGTGGCCCGGACTCCCTCGACACCCTCAAATACATCAAGGCACTGGGTGACAATGCCATCACCGTGCTGGGAAATCACGACCTGCACCTGCTGGCGACAGCATACGATCACCGTCGACCCGGTCGCAGGGACACACTGGATGCGATCCTCGATTCCCCGCAGTGTGATGACCTGATGCAGTGGCTACGCCACCAACCCCTGATACACCATGACAGCAGCCTGAACATCACCATGCTGCATGCCGGTATCCATCCTGACTGGAGCATCGATACTGCACGCCGTCTGGCCGACGAGGTAGAACAGGTACTCCAGGACGATGAGCAATATCCCGGCTATTTTCATCATATGTACGGCGACAAACCACCGATATGGTCAGAACAGCTTAACGGCTGGTCACGTCTTCGATTTATCACCAACATACTGACCCGACTGCGCTTCTTCAATGATGAAGGCAAACCGGTACTCAGTGCGAAAGGCTCACCCGACGCCAACAGACAGCTCACCCCGTGGTTCGACATCCCGGATCGGGTGACCCAAGACGACCGGATCATCTTCGGTCACTGGTCAACGCTCGCGTTGACCGACAGGCGATATCACAACGTTTATCCTATCGATTCCGGCTGTCTGTGGGGTGGCAAGCTGACTGCATTACGTATCGATGACGGCTCGCTGGAACGCTTCG
>WFUQ01000215.1 GCA_015484935.1 Gammaproteobacteria bacterium | reverse complement strand
GTGCAGGTCAGATGAGCCGCATCAACTCGGCGCGTATCGCTGGCATCAAAGCCGAACATGCGGGTCTGGAAGTACCGGGTTCGGTTATGGCTTCAGATGCGTTCTTCCCGTTCCGTGACGGTATCGATGCAGCGCATGAAGCCGGTATCATCGCCGTCATCCAGCCAGGTGGCTCGATGCGTGATGAGGAAGTTATCGCCGCGGCTAACGAACACGGCATGTCGATGGTGTTCACCGGCATGCGCCATTTCCGTCACTGATATACCTGATTCACAGCGGAGACGGTCTAAGGCAGCTCTGATTAATTCATCCATGAGTAGTGGTGCATGGAAGCACCGAATACGGACCTAAGGATGGAATTATCAGAGCACGGGAACGGTAAAATGCGATTTCACCGTTCCCTTCATTTTCAATGGCTTGCCAGCCATCGAAAATGGCAGCACATCCATGTGCTGCGAAAACTCTGAATTAATCAGAGTTTCCCTAGTAAACTTCGCGGATGGCATTTCTGGGCGTTGACACCGGCGGTACGTTTACTGATTTTCTGTTGCAGCAGGAAGATGGCAGCCTGCGACTGCACAAGGTGCTTTCCACGCCGGATGCGCCGGAACGAGCTATCCTTGCAGGCATCCGCGAGCTGGGAATCGAGGTGCAGGGCCTGACGATGACCCACGGTTCGACCGTCGCCACCAACGCCATACTCGAAGGCAAAGGCGTGAAGACGGCCTATATCACCAATACCGGTTTTGCCGATGTACTCAGTATCGGCAGGCAGGCACGTCGTTCCTTGTATGACCTGACCCCCGTCAAGCGATCGCCTATCGTTCCTGAGCAGCAGTGTCTACAGGTCGATTCACGCCTGAGCGCACAGGCAGAGAACCTGCAGCAGCTCAGCGCAGAAAAACTGGACACTCTATTAGAAGCGCTGCGTGAACTGGCACCCGATGCAGTCGCGATCAATCTGCTGTTTTCATTTCTGGATGATACCGAAGAACGGAAGATCGAGCAGGCGATCGGTGAACGTTTCGGTGACACTGTCTTCATCAGCCGTTCCTCCGATGTGTTGCCGGAATATAAAGAATACGAACGAGGCATGACCACGACACTCAATGCCATGGTCGGTCCGTTGATGCAGCGCTATCTCGAACGCCTGCAACGCGGTGTCGATGGCAGTCGCATCTCCATCATGCAGAGTTCGGCTGGCACCACCAGTGTGGATTATGCCGGACGTTACCCGGTGCACCTGCTGTTGTCCGGGCCTGCAGGTGGACTCATCGGCGCAAAAGCGGTGGCGGAGGATAAGCGACTACTCACGTTTGATATGGGTGGCACCAGTACTGATGTCTCGATCATCGACGATGATATCCGCTACAGTCATCAGGCGGAGATTGCCGGTTATCCTGTCGCGGTGCCGATGATCGACATGCATACCATCGGTGCCGGTGGCGGTTCGATCGCGATGGTCGATGATGCCGGTCTGCTGCTGGTAGGGCCGCAGTCTGCGGGTGCATCTCCCGGCCCTGCCTGTTATGGCAAAGGGGGAGTACGACCGACAGTGACCGATGCCAATGTGGTGCTCGGTCGATTACAGGCGCAATCTTTTCTGGGTGGCGGCTTACAGCTGGACAGTGCGGCTGCCGAACGATCGGTTCAGACCATAGCGGAAAAACTGGGTGTCGATCTGGTAGAAGCGGCCAGCGGTATCATCGATGTGGTCAACGACCACATGGTGCGCGCATTGCGTGTCATGTCAGTGCAGCGTGGCGAAGACCCGAAACGATATACACTGGTCAGTTTTGGTGGTGCCGGTGGTCTGCATGTATGCGCATTGGCAGAGGCACTGGGTATGCAGAAAGCACTGGTGCCTGTCTATGCCGGGGTGTTGTCTGCGCTCGGTATGCTGGCAGCGCAACAGGCTCGCGAACGCTCACGTAGTATCAATGTCATGCTGGGTGATTGTGACAGTGGGGAAGTCGATACAGTCTTTACCGAGCTTATGGAACAGACTGAAACCGAGCTGTTGCAAGCGGTCAGTCAGCAGTCATCAGCTATCCGTTTCATAAAGACAGTCGATGTGCGTTATGCCGGGCAGTCACATTGTCTTGCACTCGAATGGCAAGGGCTCCAGAATATGGAGCAGGCGTTCCACCTTGAACATGAATCGACCTATGGGCATAAGCTCAATATCGACATCGAACTGGTGAATGTACGGGTGCGTGCGATAGCCGAGGACACGGCTACGGATTTTGTTTTACCCGAATGGGCACCGACCGAGCGTTATCGTGAGCAGGCTATCGTGATACCGGCACTGGATCAGGAGGTGAAGATGATACCCAGGATGGGGCTGCAGGTCGGCCAGACCATAAGCGGTCCGGCACTGATAACCGAGACCAGTGCGACCACCTGGCTGGCACCGGGCTGGTGTGCGGTCGTCGATGAAAAAGGGAATCTGCAGTTATCCTGTCACCTTCAGGAAAAGAAATAATTCATCATGCAGAACAGTCCTGATTCCTATCGCTCGAATGTCAGCAAGAACAGCGTGCAACGCATGCTCGCCATCGCTCGCATCATGGGTTTTTTCGCCACCGGTTTCAGTCTGACCATGGTCTTCCCGATACTGGTGTCGTAC
>WFUQ01000214.1 GCA_015484935.1 Gammaproteobacteria bacterium | reverse complement strand
GACTATGCGTCACTACGAAATCGTATTTCTGGTGCATCCAGACCAGAGCGAACAAGTTAACGGCATGATCGATCGTTACAAGAGCACGATCGAATCAAAAGGTGGAAAGATCCATCGTTTAGAAGACTGGGGTCGCCGCCAGCTCGCTTACCCTATCAATAAAATCGTCAAAGCCCATTATGTTTTGATGAATGTCGAGTGCGATTCGGAAACTCGCGAAGAGATCGAATCTGCTTTCAAATTCAACGATGCAGTCATCCGCAGCATGATCATGAAACGTGATGATGCAGTCACCGATATGTCTCCTCTGGCGAAGAGCAAAGAAGAGGAAGACAAGAAGTCAGCGACACGTACACCTGCTCCTGCCGAGGCAGAAGAGAAAGCTGAAGCTACCAGTGAAGCACCGGCTGCGGATGAAGCTGCCAGTGCTGATACGACTGCGGAATAAGGGGAATCGATATGGCATATTTCAGACGCAAACGTTTTTGTAAATTCACATCCGAAGGCATTACCGATGTCGATTACAAAGACCTCGAACTGCTAAAAGGCTATGTATCTGAGAGCGGAAAGATCGTTCCTGCTCGTATCACGGGTACCAAGGCAAAATATCAGCGTCAGCTGACCAAGGCGATCAAACGCGCCCGTTATCTGGCACTGCTGCCTTACACCGACGGTCATCAGTAAACCTTTTGTTTATGACTTGATCGGATTCGTCTGATCAGTCGTAGAAGGTGTCTGTGCGATGATCACACTGGCGAGGTTCATTTTAAAAGGACCGGGTCAGGCAGCCCTGGTCGCTGCAACCATGGCCATACTGGGCATGATGCTGCTGCCGATAGCGTGGCTGAGTGCAGCGGCGATTGCGCTGGTGGTACTGGTGAATGGTTCACAGGCAGGCGCACGCGTGATGGCGTACGCCACGGTAGGTTCCAGTCTGTTCGCCTGGTTGATATTCGGGATACCGCAGTTAGCCTTGTATTTCGTGCTGCTGATCTGGTTGCCGATATGGCTACCGGCGGTGGTGTTGAAACAGACGGTGTCGCTTGCGAACAGTCTGTTACTGGTGACCTTGCTGGCGATACTGGCGACGTTGAGCATGTACCTGCTTTTTCCCGGTATGCTCGATGTATTCAGACCGGCGTTCGATGAGTTGGTGCAGCAGTTAGGTCAGCAGTATGCCGGCCAGATAACCGTCGAGCAGCTCGAGTACAGCAAGGAGCTGGTGTTGAGATTGCTGCCGGGATTGTTTGCCAGCAGTTTTATGTTCGGCGCGATAGTCGGGCTGTTACTGGCACGTTGGTGGCAGGCGGTGCTGTTTAATCCGGGTGGCTTTGCCAGAGAGTTTCAGGCACTCGATCTGGGCAAGACCAGCGCGGTGATCACTGCGATTATCGTCGCAGGGGCATTGACCATGCAGTCCGATATGCTGAATGCATTATCGATGGTGGTGTTAAGCCTGTATTTCATACAGGCATCGGCATTGATGCATGCGCTGGTCAATGGCCTGAAGTTAAGCAAGACCTGGCTGGTAGTGGTCTATGCGCTGGTATTTTTTATACCACATGTGATCGCGGTACTGGTGCTGGCAGCGGTAGCTGATGCGTTTGTCGATTTCAGAGCGCGGCTTATCAGGCAGCCGGAGCAGTGATACGAACGAGTTATGCAGGGTCTGGTGTGTTGCCAGACTTTAATCAAAAAGTTTAAACATATTAGAGGTTGTAAAGATGGAAGTCATCTTACTAGAGAAAATTGATCGTTTAGGTGGGCTGGGTGATCTGGTGAATGTGAAACCAGGTTATGCGCGTAACTTTTTATTGCCATTCGGTAAAGCGAAGATCGCATCTGCCGAGAACGTCGCTGAGATCGAAGCACGTCGTGCCGAGCTGGAGAAACAGGCCGCTGAAACACTGGCCGCCGCTGAAGCGCGCCGCGATCAGGTAGCTGCGTTGAGTGTCAGCATCACAGCCAAGTCGGGTACAGAAGGCAAGCTGTTCGGTTCAGTCGGTAACTCCGATATCGCCGATGCGGTTACCACTGCCGGTGTACAGATCGAAAAACGTGAAGTGCGTCTGCCTGATGGTCCTATCCGTCTGGCGGGTGATTATGAGATCGTACTGCATCTGCATACCGATGTGGACGCTATCCTGAAACTGTCTGTTGTCGCTGACGAAGACTAACAGCGCTACAGTGTGGCTGCTCTGTTCCGAGAGCAGGGCATTTATCCTGATTGCTTTATGT
>WFUQ01000213.1 GCA_015484935.1 Gammaproteobacteria bacterium | reverse complement strand
TTTCACGGCAGCGACCGCCTGTTCCAGTACGGCATCCGGCTGCATGCGCAGTTTCTGTTGCATGTGGATTGGAGAGGTTGCGATAAAGGTGTGGATGCGCGCCGACTCGGCGGGCTTCAGTGCCTCACCTGCACGCGCGATATCTTTTTCCAGTGCGCGCGCCAGTCCGCATACAGTACTGTCTTTAACCACTTTGGCGACGGCATTGACCGATTCGAAATCACCGACACTGGCGATGGGGAAACCGGCCTCGATGATATCGACCTTCATGGTCTCCAACGCCCTGGCGATACGCACTTTTTCTTCGCGCGTCATCGACGCACCCGGACTCTGCTCACCATCGCGCAAGGTGGTATCGAATATAACTAATTTGTCTTTTGTTGACATAACATGCTCTTACATGGCTGTCGATCTGCACTGCAGATCAAGTATTGGGGGATTATATTGTGTTGCGTACACTCTCGCCAGAGATAATCATATGTGCCTTACGGCAGCAGATCGAGTAGCAGTGATGATGGGGAAAAAGCAGATTGGACGTAGACCAGGCGGCACGTCTGAGGGAAATGAGAAATCTGTTGTGAACAACACGTCATGCTTCAACTATAGCCGTAATCAGGAAGCAGCACAAGACCAGACTGATTTCTTTCAGGAATCGTTGCTGGCAGTCGCCCTGCGTTTCCGCCAGCGTCTGAGCAGGCTGAAGACCGGTCCGGAAAATGCGTAACCGGCGAAGACACCGAACAGGACCTTCGGTGGATCGATGGAGGCGAACACGAACACCAGCACCACCGCCAGCAAGGCGACGAAGGGCACCTTGTTACGGAAATCAAGTTCCTTGAAACTGTAGTAGGAAACATTGCTGACCATCAGCAGACCGACGGTGACCGTGAGCAACAGCGCGAAGATGGCCATCTCTTTGCCCGGCACACCCTGATCGAATACCACCCAGACCAGTCCTGCCAGAGTGGCTGCAGCAGCAGGACTCGGCAAGCCCTGAAAGAATCGCTTGTCGGTACTGCTCGCCCGGGTATTGAACCTCGCCAGCCTCAACGCAGCACAGGCGACATAGACAAAGGCCCCCAACCAGCCGAGCTTGCCCCACTGCCAACCGAACTGCACCATCGAGGACAGCGCCCACTGATACATGATGAGTGCCGGTGCCAGCCCGAAAGATGCCATGTCCGAAAGACTGTCATATTCCGCACCGAACGCACTCTGGGTATTGGTGAGACGGGCGACCCGACCGTCCAGACCATCGAGCACCATAGCGATGAACACAGCTACCGCAGCCTGTTCAAACTTGCCATGCATGGCAGCGACGATGGCATAGAAACCCGCAAACAAGGCCGCTGTGGTCAGCAGATTGGGCAGCAGATAGATACCCTTGTGCTTGGGCTTGTGCGGATTGACCGGTCTGGGTTGTTCTTCCACCTGGCTTACCTGTGCAGCGATTCTGTCTGAGTGTCCGTCACAAGCGGATCAGTTCTTGCTCTTGTCTACGATCTTGTTCGAAGCGATCCATGGCATCATGGAACGTAATTTCGCACCGGTCTGTTCGATCTGATGCTGACGTGATGCTTCACGTTTCGCTTCGAGATTCTTGCCACCGGCAGCCATCTCTGCAAGAAATTCTTTGGCGAACTCACCGCTCTGAATCTCACCCAGTATCTTCTTCATCTCCGCCTTGGTGTTGTCGTTGACGATACGAGGACCGCGTGTCACATCCCCGTATTCAGCCGTATTGGAGATAGAGTAACGCATGTCAGCGATACCGCCCTGATACATCAGATCGACGATGAGTTTG
Source organism: Gammaproteobacteria bacterium (assembly GCA_015484935.1). Lineage (GTDB taxonomy): Bacteria > Pseudomonadota > Gammaproteobacteria > SZUA-229 > SZUA-229 > S139-92. The sequence goes on along the minus strand of WFUQ01000213.1, from coordinate 1,028 downwards.
AGTTCGTGCAGACATTCAAAATAGGCCATCTCAGGTGCATAACCGGCCTCGACCAGCGTCTCGAAACCCGCCTGAACCAGTGCCGTGGTACCACCACACAATACGGCCTGTTCACCGAACAGATCGGTTTCAGTCTCTTCACGGAATGTGGTTTCGATGATGGCAGTACGACCACCGCCGATAGCAGAGGCATAAGACATCGCAGTTTCTTTTGCGGTACCGGTCGCATCCTGGAACACAGCGATCAGATCCGGGATACCACCGCCGTTGGCGAACTCACTGCGGACGGTATGACCCGGCGCTTTCGGTGCGATCATGATCACATCGAGATCGGCACGTGGTTTGATGGCTCCAAAGTGAATATTGAAACCGTGTGCAAACGCGATAGCCGCACCCTGTTTGATGTTCGGTTCGATCTGTTCGGTATACAGACTTGCCTGATGCTCATCCGGCGCCAGGATCATGACCACGTCAGCCCATGCAGTCGCGTCTTCTATCGATTTGACCGCCAGACCGGCACCCTCGGCTTTAGCAGCAGAAGCAGAACCTTCACGCAGTCCGACAGCTACATCGACACCTGAATCTTTCAGGTTATTGGCATGCGCATGGCCCTGCGAACCATAACCGATGATGCTGACTTTCTTGCCTTTTATGATTGAGAGGTCACAGTCTTTATCGTAATAAATATTCATTTTTTATTTCCTGAACTTAATAATATATAAATTTGTTTAATCGTTTCTGTACCGGCTGATGACGATCAAGCCAGCACCTTGTCACCGCGACCGATGCCGAGCAGACCGGAACGCACGACTTCGTGGATGGTGATACTGGACAGTGCCTGCATGAAGGCATCCAGTTTGTCACCGTTACCCGTTATCTCGATGGTATAGGTCACATCGGTAACATCGATGATACGACCACGGAATATCTCACAGAGTCGTTTGACCTCATCACGCACATCACCGGTCGCCTGTACTTTTATCAACATCAACTCGCGTTCGATGTGAGCCGATTCGGTCAGGTCGACC
>WFUQ01000212.1 GCA_015484935.1 Gammaproteobacteria bacterium | reverse complement strand
TAAGGCCATTGAGAGTGTGTAGTACAGCATTGGCCAGACGCAGCTCTGAACCGGCGTTCACGGTGAAGTTGCCTGCTCCGCCACCTGCCAGCGTTGAGATGGCATTCCAGTTCATGGTGCCGGTCAGGTCGGTCGCGCCCGCAAAGTTGACAGCGCCACCATTGATATCGATATCACCGACGATGCTGCTGGCATCGCTGAACGTGATGTTGTTGCTGTTCAATATCAGATTATTACCTGCAGCATCGATGGTGAGTGTATTGGATAGCACTGCCACACCGTTCAGAGTGATGGTACCTGTGATCGCATTGAACCGTGCGTTATCAGAAGTAAAGGTGATATTACCGAAGCTGGCATTGTTGGCAGCGGTCGTCTTGCGTATCTCGGCGCCGGGGTTGTTATTGAAGAAACCGGTCGAGGTAGTATCGACATTGGCGTTGCTTTCGAATACGAACAGGTTGTTATTATCGAATACGGCAGCGTTTTCCAGTCTGAAAGTATTGATACCGTCGGTGACTGTGGTAGTGCCGTTGTTATTGATTGTAATGTTGTCCAGTGTGTGCAGTACCGTATTGTTCAGATTAAAAAAGCTGCCGCTAGTGATGGTGATCGATCCGGTGCCACCGCCTGCGATAATCGAATTACCTGTCCAGTTAAGTCCGCTATTGATCAGTAAAGAAGTGCCGACATTTAACACACCACCTGATACTGTCAGCAGGCTATCGAAGCTGGAAGCATTCACTATATTGAAGGTGCCTGTCAGTAATGTGAGCGAACCACCGGTACCAAAGTTGATACTGTTGACATCCGCACCACCGATGATGACGATATTATCGGTATTGCTGTCACTGATGACTACATTGTCAGTATTGTTCGGTACAGAGTTCGAATCCCAGTTGCCGCTGTTGTTCCAGTCACTACCATCGAATGCACCGGTCCAGGTGATCGTCAGTGCGCCTGATTGAAGTAACAGGCTGAGACTGGTCACACCATAGTTTGGCGTGATGGTCTCCGTTCCGATAGGGGTCAATGTGGTGAATGTGTTAGCCGTTCTGGATACATAAGTGATCGGGGAGATATTGTCACCATTAGTCAGTATGTAACCATTGATGGCCAGCAGTGTGATGTTGCCATTCAGATCCGCCTGTGCATCAGTTACCAGTAGATCATAGTCAGTACCCGCGATACCACCGTTTGCATTCGTATCCAGTTCGATCACTAAAGTGCCTGTCGAAGAATTAACGAAGTTGCCTGTAACGGTAATGGTGCCGATAGTATTCTGGCCGCCCGGATTAACGATTCCCTGGTTGTTCATATTCCCTGATATCGTGCCGCTACCATCCAGTGTGCCCAGATTGGTCAGATTAGTAATTGTGAAAGTTGCAGCATTGAGTCTCAGGAGACCGTTTTGATCGAACTGCTCAGCTTGCATCGAAAGAGCGCTATTGACGATGAGGTTGCCATTATTGGTAAATCGCTCTATGCCTGCACCACCATTATTGGCTATCGACAAGCCACCGTTGGCATTGAATGTGCCGTTGTTGGTGAAGGTGCCACCATTCTGTAATTGCAAGGTACCAGTGATAAAGTTGACGGTACCTGTGTTATCGATATTGCCGTTGTAACCGATGGTGCCGCCCAGATTCAATGTTGATGTACCCGCCAGTGTCAGCGTGCTCGCACCACTGATGGTGCCGGATTGCCACAGGAAGTTACCGTTGATGGTGATGCCGTTATTATTGGTGATGGCAGACGCACCGTTGATCAGATCGACGCTGACGTTCACCGGTAAGGTGATCAGGCCGCCGCTGCTGTTGGCGATATCACCACCGTTCAATTCGATCCTGGCACCTGCGCTACCGGTCACGTTGAAGCCTGTGCCGAACGTGCGTAAGCCACCGGTCAGGCTGATGGTATCGGTACCGAGGTTCCAGGTGCCGCTGTCACTACCACTCGAGTTGAGTGTGAGCACGCTGCCGGTTGTAAGCGCGATGATGCCGGTATTATCGAAGGTTTCAGCCTGCATCAATGTGTTCTGATTCACATTGAAAGTGCCGTTATTGGTGAAACGCTCTACTCCGGCCCCACTGTTGTTGGTGATCGATACACCACCGTTGGCGTTGAACGTGCTGTTGTTGGTGAAGGTGCCACCATTCTGTAACTGTATGGTGCCACTGGAGAAATTAATAGTACCAGTGTTTATCCAGTTACGTTGTATGCCTGTTATACCGGTCAGGACGATGTTGGTGTTCGCTGTAGTAGTTAACAGCCCTGCCCCCGTCATGGCACCACCGTTCCAGTTGAACAGCCCGTTGATCGTTATATTGCCATTCCCCGTCAGTGTGCCGCCAGCTAATGTAAAGTTACCGTTTAAGGTGGATGCATTATCTAACGTAAAGGTTCCGCTGCTTAATGTCAGTGAGCCACCCGCATCCAGCGTTAACGTCAGTGCGTTAGCTGTGCCACTGATATCGACATTGAATGTACTATCGATCAGGACATTATCGGTGAGCTGGGGTACAGCATTACTTGACCAGTTCAGTGGGTCAGTCCAGCTGATACCATCACCACCGTCAAGGTCGTTATTACCATCGAAGATGATCAGGTCGACTGAGTCGAGGACGATGTTCAACAATGTCGGATTGAATGTATCCGTGACAACACTACCCAGGAACGGTGTGACAGTAGCCGTTGGCACATCGACTAATGAGGCATAGGTGACGGGCTCGAACTGATGGCCGACAACTTGTGTATATCCGGCACTGAACAGGCCTATCGTACCGCCGTTAAAGTCGGCCTGAAGAGAGATGATAAATTTGTCATACACTCCGACTGTTGGGTCGACATCGCCAGACTGGATATCGATATCGATACTGCCGCTGTTCTGTGTGTAGTTGCCACTCAGGTTAAGCGTGCCGATCGTACCAGCGCCACCTGGTTGGATCGCACCACCATTGTTGATGATGTCACCGGTGATGGTGCCGATACCGGCAACTTTGCCGGCATTCAACGTTAGTGTGCTGACAGTTAAAGCGCCACCGGACAGACGTGTGCTACCGGTAGATTGTATATAACTC